>CAZESF010000115.1:0-3014 GCA_964515205.1 uncultured Planctomycetia bacterium | reverse complement strand
AATGCACAAAGAATTCTTTCTTAAAGAGTCTTGTGAATACTGTGGAGATGTATTTGCATCATAAAATACTACATATATATGATAAAATAGATACTTTTATAGCTCCTAGTAAGTTTATGTTAAACAAAGTTAGAGAAATGGGTTTTAAGAAGAAAATTGTCTATTTACCTAATTTTGTAGATATTGGAGAATTTAAGCCGCAATATGAGTGGGAAGAAGAGAGTATTGTTTATGTGGGTAGACTTTCGTATGAGAAGGGGATTGTAACCTTGATTGATGCGGTTAAAGAGATTCCTATTAAACTTAAGATAATAGGAGACGGACCATTGAGAGAGACGTTGATTTCTAAGGCAGAGGGAGAGAATATAGAGAATGTAGAATTTTTAGGGTATAAAACTATCAGTGAATTAAAGGAGTTAGTTAAAAAAAGTATGTTTATTGTTTTGCCTTCTGAATGGTATGAAAACAATCCACGGGTTGTTCTGGAATCTTTTGCGTTAGGGAAACCGGTTATAGGAGCAAGGATTGGTGGTATACCTGAGTTAGTTATAGATGGAAGAACGGGATTTACTTTTGAACCTGGGGATAGGAAAGATTTAAAAGAGAAAATTATGTCTTTAATAAACAGTCCGAATAGAATCATTGAAATGGGGAAGAATGCAAGAAAATTTGCGGTGGAGAAGTTTAATCCTGATAGATATTATTCGAAATTAATGCAAATCTATCAGGCGGCGAAAAATAAGATTAGCTAGCCGTTAAAACCTTTTAGAGGAGGTAATGTTATGAGAAATGTTGTTCAGGCAAGTTTAATTGTTACTTATAGGTGTAATGCCAAGTGTCAGATGTGTGAGATTTGGAGGCACCCTACAAAACCTTCTGAGGAACTTGATCCAAAATATTATGAGAAATTGCCTTCGGGTCTGAGAGTTAATATTACTGGAGGAGAGCCAATGATAAGAGAAGATATAGAGGAGATATTTGAAATTCTTTATCCTAAATCCTATCTTTTAGAGTTAAGCACAAATGGATACTATACGGATAAGATTGTGCGTTTGGCTGAGAAATTTCCTAGAATTTTAATAAGAGTAAGCGTAGAGGGGCTACCTCAGTTAAACGATAGATTGCGCGGTATACCAAATGGTTTTGATCATGCTTTAAGGACGATTTTAGAACTTAAAAAAACAAAATGTAAAAATATTGGATTCTCTATTGTGATATCCCCACAGAATATCCAAGATTTAATTCATTTATATGAATTGTGTTGCTATTTAGAAGTAGAATTAGGTAATTCTGTGATACATAATTCTTGGTATTTTCATAAGTTTGACAACGTGATAACAGGTGATGATTCTGTATGGAAGAAAGAGGAAGAGTTCATTAAACGTTTATTACAATCTCCTCGCCGAGGGATAAAGAATAAATTAAAAGATTATGGGCGGGCTTACTTTAATCTAAGTATTCTAAAACGGCTTCGAGGAGATAAGCCTGGATATCGTCCTCCTTGTGGAGCAGGGAGGGATTTCTTTTTTATAGATCCTTATGGAAATGTGACTCCTTGTAATGGTTCAGATGAAGAGTGGATTATCGGGAATATAAAAGAAGATAGTATAAAGAATATTTTGAACTCGGATAAAGCAAAAGAAGTTTTGGAAAAAGTGAAATCTTGCAAGAAAGAGTGTTGTTTTGTGGTTACTGAAAGACACGATATGCTTCGTCGTCCGTGGAAACCTATTTGGTGGGTTATTAAAAACAAAATTAAGTTAGCATTAAATATTCCTGTGAGTTTTTAGAAAATGAAAGTATTTGTAGTGGGTATTCGTGGATTTCCTGGGATTCAGGGAGGGGCGGAAAAAGCGTGCGAGCAGTTGTATTCTCGCCTGATAAAGTTTGGTTTAGATATTACTGTTTTTGCACGAGTATCTTATTTTTCTCAAAAAAGAAAGGTCTTTAAGTGGAAGGAGATAAATTTCTTTTATCTTCCTTCGCCTAAAAAAAGTGGATTGGAAACATTTGTCCATTCTTTTCTGTCAAGTTTACTTTGTGTAATAAAAAGGCCTGATTTAGTTCATTTCCATAATATGGGACCTTCTTTTTTTCTTCCTCTGGTAAAACTTTTTGGTATAAAAACCGTGGTGACTCTTCATAGTATTAATTATCACCACCAGAAGTGGGGAAAGCTGGCTAAGTTTATTCTAAAAGTTGGGGAATTATGTGCGGTTAAATTTGCTAATAAGGTTGTAGTTGTAGCAAACTTCATAAAAGAATTCTTAAAAAATAAATATAGGAGGAAAGATTTAATTGTCATATCTAATGGAGTGGATATTCACTCAAAGATATCTTCAGGAGAAGCTCTGCACAGATACAATTTGTCTCCTCAAAGTTATATACTTTGTGTATCTCGGCTGAGTCCTGAAAAAGGAGTTTATGATTTAATAAAAGCTTACAAAGGTATTGGTACTCTCTCGTGTAAATTAGTGATAGTTGGAAATGCGGATATCGATACAGAGTATAGTCAAAAAATAAAACAGGAAGCAGAGCGGGATGAGAGAATTGTTTTGACTGGTGTGCTTGTAGGTAAGCCTTTAGAAGAACTTTACTCAAATGCAGGACTTTTTGTTTTACCTTCTTATTATGAAGGACTACCGATTGCTTTGCTTGAGGCGTTAAGTTATGGTCTCCCTGTGCTTGTAAGTGATATTCCTGCCCATAGAGAGTTTCCTTTACCAGAGTATCGATATTTTAAAGTTGGTGATGTTGATGAGTTGAGTAGAAAGATACAGGATTTGATAAAATTAGGTATCTCAGATGAAGAAAAGTTTTATTATAGAAGGCTCTTAGAGGAACATTATAATTGGGATAAAATAGCTCGTCAGATGTTTGAAGTATACAAAAGTGTTGTTGGTATAACTGAAATTAACTTACCTGCCTAAAAAAGAAAAAATCGGTAGAGGAGATACCTTTGGAGAAATTGTCTTGACAATATATTATTTTTTGTTAATATTAAGACAAAATAG
>CAZESF010000114.1:0-3054 GCA_964515205.1 uncultured Planctomycetia bacterium | reverse complement strand
CTGATTTAGATGCTAAGGAGATGATTTATAAATCAAGGCTTAATTTTGAAAAAGAGACTACACAAAAAAAAGAGGAACTTTTGCAGCTTGAGAGGAAGCTTTTTCAGAGAGAAGAAAATCTAGAGAAACGATTGGAATTTATAGAAAATAAGGAGAAAGATATAGCCCAAAGAGAAGAGGAAATAAAAACTTTACAGGAAAGTTTATTTAAAGAAAAGGAAAAATTAAAAGCCTTGATTGAGGAAGAAAAAGAAAAACTGCAAAGAATATCTTCTCTCACTCCTCAAGAAGCAAGAGAAATTCTTTTAAAAAGGTTTGATGAGGAATTAAAGATAGAAAAAGCCAGAAGAATAAGAGAGATAGAGGAAGAGATTAAGGAAGAATCAGAGAAAAAAGCAAAAGAGATAATCTCCTTAGCTCTGCAAAGATGTGCAGTAGAGCATACCACAGAGACTACAGTAAGTGTGGTGCATCTTCCTAATGATGAGATTAAAGGAAGAATTATTGGTAGGGAAGGAAGAAATATTCGTACTTTTGAGATGGTTACAGGGGTAGATTTAGTGATTGATGATACACCGGAGGCAGTAAGCATCTCTTGTTTTGATCCGGTAAGAAGAGAGATAGCGCGATTATCTTTGGAGAGATTAGTAGCTGATGGAAGGATACATCCGGCAAGGATTGAGGAGGTGGTGGAGAAGACAAAAAAAGAGTTTGAGAGTAGATTGATTGAGGAAGGAAGGCAGGTTACCTTTGAGGTGGGAGTGCATAATCTTCATCCAGAGGTGATAAAACTTTTAGGAAAATTAAAATACAGAACCAGTTTCGGTCAAAATGCATTGCAGCATTCAAAGGAAGTTGCTTTTATTATGGGAATTTTGGCTTCAGAATTAGGTTTAGATGCACGTTTGGCAAAAAGAGCCGGGCTCCTGCATGATATAGGAAAAGCGGTTGACCATCAGGTAGAGGGGACTCATGCTAAAATTGGGGCAGAGCTTTTAAGAAAGTATGGAGAAAATGAAATTATAATTAATGTTGCTGAAGCGCATCATGAGGAAGCAGAGTTTAAATCAGTTTATGCTGTTTTAGGGCTGGTAAGTGATGCGGTAAGTGCTTCTCGTCCAGGAGCAAGGCGAGAGACACTGGAGACTTACATAAAGAGACTAAAAGATTTAGAAAATATTGCCACTTCTTTTGAAGGGGTAGAGAAAGCATTTGCTATTCAGGCAGGAAGAGAGGTAAGAGTGATTGTCATCCCTACAAAAGTTAAGGATGAGGAAATGCCTCTTCTGGCAATGGAAATAAAAAAGAGGATTGAAAAGGAGATGGAATATCCAGGTCAGATTAAAATAACTGTAATCAGAGAAACACGTACTATTGAATATGCTAAATAAATTAAGAATACTTTTTATTGGAGATATTGTAGGAAGACCAGCACGGGAATACCTTAAAGATATTTTGCCTTCTTTTAAAAAAGAGGAAGGAATAGATTTTGTGATTGCTAATGGAGAAAATGCTAGTGGAGGCTCAAGTATAGTTCCCAAAAATGCGAAGGAGCTTTTAGAGATAGGGATAGATGTAATTACTACCGGAGATCATATTTTTAAAAAGAGAGAAGCAAAAAAGACGTTAGAGGGATTTCCGGTAATAAGACCCTTAAATTATGGAGAATTAGCCTGGGGAAAGGGGTTTATAATAAAAAGCTTAGGAGAGTTAAAGATATCTGTGGTAAATCTTTTAGGAAGAGTATTTATGCAGCCGGTAGATTGTCCTTTTAAAGCAATAAGAGATTTACTTCCTCAATTGCAAAAAGAGACAAAAATTATAATTGTGGATATGCATGCAGAGGCAACCTCAGAGAAGTTAGCTATGGGTTATTTTTTAGCCAAAAGCGTTTCTGCAGTAATAGGCACTCATACTCATATTCCTACTGCAGATGAGAGAATTTTGGATAACTTCACAGGTTACATTACTGATGTAGGAATGACAGGAAGTTTTGATTCTATTTTGGGGAGAGAGAAGTATCCGATTATTGAAAGATTTATTACAAATATTCCTAAAAGATTTGACATTGCTAAAGAGGATATTCGTATGCAGGCAGTTTTATTAGAAATTGACAGTTTTAGTGGGAGGTGTAAAAATATTGAAAGGGTTGAGGTAAGAAGGAGGTAGTTATGGAATGGAAAGGAGAAGAAAGAAGGAGATTTCCTCGGGTAGTCTTTCCTTGCAAGATTACCGCAATTTCTCCTATTCGTTACCTGAATTCTCATACTGAGAACATAAGTGAGGGAGGTATAAGAGTACTTTTGGAGGAAAAATTGAGTCCTTATAGTATTGTGGGGATTGAGATTTTTGTAGATAAGGGAAAGTCTATAAGATGTAAGGGGAGAATTGTCTGGGTGAAGGAGAAAATTAATCCTTTAGAAAGTGTGCCCGTGATGTATGATACGGGAATAGAGTTTACTGAAATAAATGATTGTGATCGAGAATATTTAAGAAAATTAGTGGATAAATTACTTTCCACAGAGAAATGATTTTGGAAAAAATTAACTCTCCCCAAGATTTAAAAAAATTAAATTTAAAAGAGTTAAGTATTTTAGCTGAAGAGATAAGAAAATTTATAATTAAGGTAGTTAAAGAGAAAGGTGGGCACTTAGCTTCTTCCTTAGGTGCGGTTGAACTTTGTATTGCTTTACATTACTCTTTAAATACACCTTATGACGATTTAATTTTTGATGTAGGGCACCAAGCCTATGCTCATAAAATTATTACAGGAAGAAGAAAAAATTTTTACCAGTTAAGAAAATACAGAGGACTCAGCGGTTTTCCCAATCCAGAAGAATCAGAATATGACCTTTTTATCAGTGGACATGCCTCAACCGCTTTAAGCTGGGCACTGGGTGTTGCTGAAGCAAAGAAAATAAGAGAAAAAAAGTCTAAAACAGTAGCAGTAATCGGAGATGGGTCCTTAACAGGAGGGATGTGTTTTGAGGCATTAAATAAATGTGGAGAGTTAAAAAGTGATGTGCTTGTAATTTTAAATCACAATCAGATGAG
>CAZESF010000113.1:0-3064 GCA_964515205.1 uncultured Planctomycetia bacterium | reverse complement strand
TTAAACTGAAAAGATATTCTTCTGCTTTAGAAATCTTTGAAAAAATTCAAAAGAAGCCACTTCCCTCAGAATCTCTTTATCTTTATGCTCAGGCTTTAGAAGCTAAAAATCTTTATCCAAAAGCATTAAAAATTTATGAAAAAGTAGCCCCTCCCTTTAAAAAATTAGCCCAGAAAAGGATTGAGGAGATAAAGATAAAAGTTGAAAAGCTGAATTTACCTTTAATCTCTCAATTGCTTAAAGAATCAGAAGAATTTCAAAAAAAGGTAAAGGATGAGGCAGCTTTAATCTTACTGGTAGAAGAAAAAATGGAGGTAACTGATGCTAATACATCTATTTGGGAGCTTCATGTTATAGAAAAAATACTTAATGATCGGGGTAAAAAATTAGCTGAAGTAGAGATTGGTTATGATTCTACTTATGAGAAAGTAAAATTAGAATTTGCACGCAGTATTACAGGAGGAAAGATATTTTATGCAGGAAAAAATAATATAAGAGATGTGAGTAAATATTTAAATTATCCTTTATATAGTAATGCAAGAGCATTTATAATTTCTATCCCCAATGTAGAGGTAGGTTCAATCATTGAGTATAAATTAAAAATTTATTCTTCTAAACTGGTAAATGAAGATGATTTTACTATTTTTTATCGTTTAAGGGAGGAGTATCCAATTTATAAAGCTTCTTTTAAGTTGATAATTCCTCAGGGAAGAAAGATAAGATTTAAATTTTTAAATAAAGAGTATGCAGAAAATATAAATCTAAATCCAGCACAAAAAATAGAGAAAGATAGAAAAATTTATATTTGGAGATTTGAAAAAGTTTTGCCTTTACTTCCTGAAAGCAAACGACCTTCTCAGGCCTATATCAATCCTACAATTATTATCTCCTCTTTTAAAGATTGGAATGAGATTTATAAATGGTGGTATGGGCTTTATAAAGATAAGTTGAAGCTTTCTGAAGAAATGGAGATTTTTTTAAAAAACTATCTTAAAAAAAGTGATTCCCTTTATGAGAAAGCAAAAAAGATTTATGAATATGTAGCAAAAAATATCCGTTATGTAGCGGTAGAATATGGAGAGAGTGGTTATGAACCCCATCAGGCTCAATTGGTATTTTTAAATAAATACGGAGATTGCAAAGATCAGACTATTCTTTTAGTTGCTCTGTTGAGAAAAGCGGGAATTCCCAGCTGGCCAGTTCTTATCTCTACAGATGAAAGATACGATGTAAAAGAAGACTTTCCTGCCTTGTATTTCAATCATGTGATTTGTGCAATTAGAATAAAGAATAAGATTATTTTTGCTGATCCTACAGCTGAAACTACCTCTTTTGGTGATTTACCCATTATGGATCAGAATCGTAAAGTGCTTGTATTTTTTGATGATAAAGGATTTAAGATTTTAAAAACCCCCCAGTTTGAAAACAGTAAAATTGTTTATCGGATGCAGATAAAGATAGATGATAAAGAAAATGCATTGATAAAAAGAGCAGTGACTTCAGAAGGAAATTATGCTTCTTACCAGAGATGGTACCTTAAATATACTCATCCAGAGAAAATAAAGGAGAATATTTGTAAAAAAATGGTAGAGATTTCACCTTTTGCGAGGTTAATTAATTACAAAATAGAAAATATTGATGATTTAAGCAAATTACCTATTTTGGAATACTCTTTCCGCACAGAAAAATTTTTATCCTGCGCTCATAACTTAAGAATTTTCCCTGCCTTAGATGAGATAGATTTAGACTATTCATTAATAGGTAAAAAAGAAAGAAGATATCCTGTTGATTTTAAAGGAATTTTTGAAAAAAAAGCAGAAATTACAATTAAACTTCCTTCTAATTTGAGATTGAAATACTTACCTTCTTCTGCTAAAATAGATACAGCTTGGTTTTGTTTTTACATTACTTATCAATATGATTCTTATAAAAACTTAATAAAATTTTCTCAAAGGTTTAAGATAAAAAAAAGATTTGTCTATCCTCAAGAATACAAAAAATTTCGTCATTATTTAAAAAAAGTTTTTTATATTTTAAGAAGGAATATCATTTTTGAAAGAGGATAAATTCTTATGAAGAAAAGAAGTAGAAAAAAAAGAAAAGATTTTGAAATTCTTTTTTATGAAAAATTATTAGAAAAAAGACCTAATTTTATCCAGGCTCTTTCTTGTTTAGGTGAGGCTTATACACGCAAAGGTTTTTATGAGGAAGGATTGAAAATTGACAGAAAATTAGCTCAATTGAAGCCGAAAGAACCCATTGTTCATTATAATTTAGCCTGTAGTTTATCTCTTCTGGGAAAGGCAGAAGAAGCTTTAGAAGAATTAAAAAAAGCAGTTTTTTTAGGCTATGATGATTTTTTTTATCTTTTAGAAGACCCCGATTTAGAAAATGTAAGGAAACTGCCCACCTTTTTAGAATTTTTTCGCAAAATCACCCGGATGACGTCGGATGAAGAAAAACGTCAAAACCTTCCATAAATTAAAGACAATTATCAATCTTTTCCATTTTTCAGCCATTCTTTTTTTTCTTTTCTTTTTTAAATATTTTTCTTTCTCCCTTTTTTTAAAAATAAAGAAAATATCTTCCTTGCCTGTGCAGGTATTTTTTTACAGCAGCTTTCTTTTTCTTTCTATAAGTATAATAAGATTCATTTTTTGTTATTTGAGCGATTATTTTTTGGAGAAAAAATTTAACCTTCTTAAGCAAAGTTTTTCCTCTTGGGTGAAGGATTTTTTGAAAGAAAGATTGATCGAATTTTTTATCTTTATAATTTTTGTTGAACTTCTTTTTTTTCTTTTAAAACTTACCTCTTTCTGGTGGATTTATTTAGGAATCATTTGTTTTTTCCTTATTTTTCTTCTTTCGCACCTCACCTCTTATCTTTTATCTCTCTTTTTCCCTCTTTATCCTCTCAAAGATGAAGAATTAAAAAATAAACTTAAAAGATTGGCAGAAAAATTCTCTCTCAATATAAAAGAATTTTGGATAGCAAAATTTTCTCAGAAAACAGAAAGAGTGAATGCTTTGGTAGCAGAGAAGAACAAAGTTTATTTAGCCGATA
>CAZESF010000112.1:0-3069 GCA_964515205.1 uncultured Planctomycetia bacterium | reverse complement strand
TCTTCATTATGAAGAGTCCTAAAGAAGATCAGGTTTTTTCTGCACGTTCAGCAGCGGAAATAGCTAAACAAAGAGCAGGTGATACTAAAATCGCTGGAGCTCTAATATTTGATTGTGTATGCAGAGCGATTATTTTGGGAAAAGATTTTGCTTCTGCCGTGGAAGAATTCAAAAAGGTTTTTGGAGAAGGAGTTCCTATTTTAGGTTGGGAAACTTATGGTGAGATATGTTTTAGAACAGGTGAATTCAGCGGTTTCCATAATACTACTTCTGTAGTAGTGCTGCTTCCTGAATAAAAGAATTTGCCATTGTTTTAAAATAGCAGGAGAGAAAAAAAGTAGATAGTTTTCAGATGTAAAGAATGTAAAAGAAGTTGTAATTATATTTAAGAAGAGATAAAAAAACAAGCAAGAAGGTAGATGTAATAAGTAGTGTAGTAAGGTTTTTAGGAAGGTAGTGTATTTTGCT
The DNA here is from genome assembly GCA_964515205.1 of uncultured Planctomycetia bacterium. Lineage (GTDB taxonomy): Bacteria > Omnitrophota > Gorgyraeia > Duberdicusellales > 4484-171 > CAZBLX01. Next base: position 2,601 of record CAZESF010000112.1, on the reverse strand, counting down.
TACTTCTTTTTTAATCTAGGAAGGAGATTTTAGTAAGGAGAGATTACTACAAAAGATAAAAAAACTAACGAGTACTTAAATCTCAATCAATTTTTAAAAGGATTAGTATCTTTGATGTAATTTTTCTCAGGTGTTCCTTCAATAGTAGTAGTTATTCTTTTTGTCCCACCTGACTATCTGGCGAGAATGATGGAATTTGTGTATGCTATCCAAAAAGGCGGATTATTGCAAGCAACTTAAGCATATTCAAACAAAACGTTGAACTCACGAGCAATATTCGTATTTTGTTTTCAAAAATATGCAAAGAGAAAATAAAGCCACGGGGACGATGGGATTTGAACCCACGATCACCGGATCGACAGTCCGGGGTCTTAAACCGGGCTAAACGACGTCCCCGCTTAGAAATAATTATATAACAACTTTAATTTTTTTCAACTGTAAAGAATATCTCCTTTGGCAAAATCTTCTTGACACCAGCCCATCTTAGTAGTAAATTTTTCCCAGAATCAAAGTTTACTTGTTTCATAGGCTATACACCTCCTTTCTTTTAGGAGGGTATAGCCTTTTTTATTATCTTTGTCAATAAAAATTTACACACAATATTTTACAGTGCCAAAATATTGAACTGGAAAAATAGAAATAATTTACAAAAGAAGGCCTTTATCTTAAAAATATAAACTTACATATAAATTCACGACCGTGAGTTTATGTATAAGTTATTATCTCTATATAAATGATGAGAATTTTTTCAACCAATTGCACCCACCAGGTGCGCGAGGGGATTTGACTTGACGCCAAAGATAATGTATGTTATTTTAAAATTGCGATGGGTAAAAGAATGTATTTAAAATCAAAAAAGAAAAGAATAAATCTTTCCAAGTTATCAGGGAAATGGGTAGCTTTTATTGATGAAACGCCTATTCTTTGGGATGAGAATTTATCTCTTCTAATGCGAAAAGTTAAAGAAAAATCTTTACCCAAAGAACCTTCTGTTATGCTTATTCCAAGAAAAGACGAAGGTCTCTATCTTTTGTCTTTTTTTTAATGAAAGAATTTTCTTACTTTCAAAAAGGCGATCAATTTTTCCCTTTAGTGGATATAAAACTTAAAACAGAAAAGAATCAAATTGTTCTTAAAGCTTTGGTGGATTCAGGAGCTACATATTCAGTCTTCCGTGCAGAGGTAGGAGAGTATTTGGGAATAGAGATTGAAAAGGAAAACCAACTTATTTAGAAGGAGTGGGAGGTAGAATTTTGGGTTATATGCATAATGTTTTAGTCTCCTTAGATAGAAAATTTTATAAGTGTAAGATTGTTTTCTCAAGAGAACTTACAGTGTCTTTTAATATACTTGGAAGAGATAATTTCTTTCATCCTTTCTTAATCACCTTCCTTGAGAAAAAAAAGAAAATCATAGTTAAGGAAATAGATTGACTTCCTCTAATTATTAAGTAATCAAATTTTTTTGAAGTTAATAATTAAAACTAACCACACCTTCTAGGTGTGTAAAAAGGAATTATGAGAAAAAAAGTAAATGCCAGCTTTTATTAACAGATATAAAATCTTAGTATTGGTAGGCGAACCTGAAAGAATAGGGGGAGGAGAGTTATCTCTGGTTGATTTTATTAAAAGATTGAAGAATAAATACCAATTTTTATGTGTTGTAAGAAAGGATAGTAATCTTTTTAAGTTTTTAAGACCTTTAAAAATAGAGTTAATTTATTGTAAAGTAAACTGGTCCAGAAAAGGTAAGTATATCTTTTTAAATCTTTTTAGACTTTTATATCTTTTGGGCAAACTGAAATTAAAAAGATTTAAACCTTCTCTTATTTTCTGCAATGCCGGTCAAGTTAATCCTTTTGGCGTTTATTTGGGTAGAATTTTAAATACTCCTGTGATAAGTTATGTTCAAGATATTTTTACTCCTTCTGAAAAAGATAAGTTTCTCTTCTCTAAAGCAGATTTAATTATAGCCAACTCAAGTTATGTAGCAAGATTAGTTTCACATTTTCAGAAAAATATGAAAGTTATTCATCCAGGTATTGATTCTCAAAGATTTTCTCCTCAACTTAAAGAGTCAGAAGAAAACATTAAATTTAAACTCAATCTTTCTGATTACTTTTTAATAGGCAATATAGGGACGATCACTTATAAAAAAGGATTTTTTGAATTTGTAGAAGTGGCAGAAAGAGTTATTTTTAAGATAAATAAAGTAAAATTTATTATTGCTGGTGAACCTAAACCCCAAGAGGTTTATATATTAGAAGAGCTTAAAAATAAAATAAAGGAAAAAGGGTTGGAGGACTATTTTATATTCTTGGGTTTTGTAGAAAAGATAGAGTTTGTTCTTTCAGGGTTAGATGTTTTACTTTTTCTTCCTCATTTTGAGGCTTTTGGAAAGGTAATTATTGAAGCTTTTGCTTGTAAGACTTTAGTAATAGCAAGTGATGTTTCAGGACCATCGGAAATAATAGAAGATAAAAGAACAGGCTTTTTGTTTTCTAAAAATGATTTTGAAAATATAGCTGAGTGTATTGTAAAAGTATATAATGATAAAGAGCTTTACAAAAAAATTGTGGATAATGCCTATAAAGAATTTTTG
>CAZESF010000111.1:0-3097 GCA_964515205.1 uncultured Planctomycetia bacterium | reverse complement strand
ATGCGATTTAGTTTTACTTTCTGGATTTGCAAAAAAAACTCAAAAAATTGATGCTAATTTTGTGACAGGTGTGATTAAAGAATTTAATCTAAGTTAAAAATGGGAATTTACGTTTATAAAGCAGTAGATCCCAAAGGAAAAATTTTAAAAGGAAAATTAGAAGCAAAAGACGAAATGGAAGTATCTACACAGCTGGCTAAATTAGGATACCAGCCTATAAGTATAAGTTTTAAAGGAGAAAAAGTTCCCTCTATTTTTGAAAGATTTTTAAAAAAAGGAATTAAAAAAGCCTCCTCCCAAGCATTAATTGTCTTCACTCGTCAATTTGCAACGATGGTGAAAGCCGCTGTTCCTATTGTGGAGGCTTTGGGGGTTTTGGCAGAGCAGGCTGAAGATGCAAGTTTAAAGGAAGCATTACATCAAATTGTTCGCGATATTGAGGAAGGCTTTAAACTGTCAGAAGCAATGACAAAACATCCTCATATATTTAGCCAGTTATATGTCAATACTGTAGTTGCTGGGGAAGCAGGAGGAGTGTTGGATAAAGTATTGTTGAGATTGGCTTCTGTTTTAGAGGAAGAACAGGAGACAAAAATGGGTATTAAATCGGCATTGCGATATCCGATTATGGTTATTATTGCTTTAATTGCTGCGGTAGTATTTCTTTCTGTCGCGGTCTTACCTACATTTATAAAAATTTATCAGGGATTTAAAGTAACTTTACCTCTTCCCACACGCATTATGATTTTTGTCAGCAACAGTCTGCGTCATTATTGGTTTATTACTATTCCTGTTCTTATTGCTATTTTTTTCCTTATTCGTTTTTATATCAATACTCCTTTAGGGAGAAAACAGTGGGATAATTTTAAATTTAATATGCCTATATTTGGAAAAATTTATACAAAAATTGTAATGTTGAGATTTGCCTCTATGCTTAACGTGCTTTATCAGGCAGGACTTCCCATTCTTAAAATATTGGATATCGTAAAGATGACTATTGGTAATGTAATTTTGGCAAAAGATATTGAGGGTATTAAAAAAGATGTAGCTGATGGTAAAGGAATTTCAGGAGGAATTCTGGCAAGTAAATATTTTCCTCGTATGGTGGGATATATGGTTTCTATTGGTGAAAAGGCAGGTGCCTTAACCACGATGCTTGATTCATTATGTGAGTATTATAGTCAAGAAGTTAGGAATGCTTTAAAAAATTTGACTTCTTTAATCGAGCCGATAATGACAGTAGTTTTGGGAGCGGTAGTTATGACTATGGCTTTGGCAATATTTTTACCCATGTGGAATTTACTTTCTATTGTAAGACGGGCCGGATAAAAGAAAGGAGGCAGAATGCGTAAAGTTTATCGGTTAGGAGATGATTTATTTATTGCCATTGCTTTTGTAAGTTTTATAGTGGGAATAGTTTTGCATCTTATGGGAATTGAGGATTTGCCCTTAGGAGTAGATATAAAAGCAGTTTTATTCTTCTCTATGATGTGTCTACTTTTCAGCATTGCCTTAAGTCTTTACGATTTACATATAAAATGAAAGTTTTTTAAAATTGCGATTTTTTAAAGTGGAAAGGAGAAAAATGGAAAAGTATAGAATTTTAATTATTGATGATGAACCATATATTCTATCTTCATTAAAAAAAGTGCTTGAGGAAGAGAATAGAGAAATATGGACGGCAGAAAGTGCAGAAGAAGCATGGCAACTCCTTAAAGAAAGAGGTGAGGTAGAGGTAATTGTCTGTGACCAACGCCTTCCCAATATGAGTGGAGTTGATTTCTTAGTTAAGGTGAAAAGACTTTATCCGGATACTATTAGAATTCTTGTTACCGGGTATCCGGAGATTTCTGAAGCTGTTGAGGCGATTAATAAAGCTCATATTTGGCGATATATTTTAAAACCGATTGATGTAGATAATTTAAAGATTTTAATTACTCAGGCTTTTGAATATTACCGGATTTTAAAAGAAAACAGATTACTTTTAAAAATTGCTCGTCAACAAAAAGAGTGGATTGAGGCAATAAAAAGAGAATATCCTGAGGTTGTAATCCAACAACTGAATAAATCCTCATCAGAACTTAACGAAAAAAAGATTGCGCAGATGATTGAAGAATTTGTAAAAAAGTATCACAATCAAAAATAGTTATGGCGGAATTAGAAAAAAAGTTGTTAGAAGAGAATTGGATTATTGAGATACAATTTTTAAAAGCCAAGGAAGAAGCTCAAAAACTTAAGAAATCTTTATATGCGGCGATTGTAAAATTAGGATATTTAAGTGAAGAGGATGTTTTTGCCTTTTTTTCTCAAGAGGCGAAGATTCCTCTCATAAATATTTCTGATTATAAGCTTAATCCTGAAGTTTTAGAATTATTTTCTGAAGAATTTTACCGGGAAAATTTATTTATTCCTTTATTTAAAATAGAAAACAATTTATATTTAGCGATGGTAAATCCTTTAAATACAGAGCTTATAGATAGAGTAGAGAAAGAGGTAAATTCTACAGTTATTCCTCTATTTTCTCCCCCCTCGGCTATTCTAAAAGCTTTAGATAGCTTTTTTGGACCAAAAGATTATTATGCTGATTTAGAAAATCTGATTCTTTCTCCATCTCAAATCGATCTCCCTTTTTATAGAAGTTCTCAAAGAATAAAAGTAAATTTACCTGTGGAGATAAAGCCTATAGATAAAAATATAAAGCTTACTTCTTCCTCTTATATTCCAGCAACCTGTTTAGATATTTCTAAAGAAGCTGATGCAATGGGAGTAAAAATTTTTCTTTATCTTCCTCCAAAAATTAAAATTTTAGTTAAGTTCCCTTCTCAAGAAGAGATAGAAGCAGAAATTGTGCATTGCACAGTTCAAAAAAAAGGATTTTATCTTTTAGGAATAAGATTTTTTAAAAAGCAAAAAGAAGTTGTAGATAAATTTTTGGAAGAAAAAACTTGACTTTTTTAAAAGAAGATGCTATCCTTTAAGTAGATTATAGGTCTTCTTAACAAAAAGGAGGTGGTATGTTAAGAAAGATTAAAGGTTTTACTTTAATTGAACTTATTATGGTTATTGTCATCATCGGAATTTTAGCTGCAATTGCTAT
>CAZESF010000110.1:0-3108 GCA_964515205.1 uncultured Planctomycetia bacterium | reverse complement strand
GTTGCATTATAATTGAGGCAGATATATAAGGCATAATCCCTAAAGCAAATATACTTAGTCTGCGTAAAGCTCCTCCAGTAAAAATATTAATTAACCCTAAAAGGGTTGCTCCCTGAGTCTTTGCCAAATTTTCAAAAAATTTAGATAAAGCTTGGGTATCGATTCCTGGGGTAGGAATAAAACAACCCAATCTAAATACAGCTAAAAGCGCCAAAGTAATAATAATTTTTTTTCTCAACTCTTCTACACGAAATATATTAGCTAAACTTTCAAGCATTCTATATTTCCTCCTGCCTCTTTAATTAATTCCTCTGCTTTTTTTGAAAACTTATGTGCTTTAATAAAAAAAGGAGGAATTTTCTCTTCAACTTCTGCTAAAATTTTAACAGGTTTATTCTTGTCTTTAATTAAATTTACTTCTTTAAGCTTTTGAGGAGTTATTTCTCTCTCTTTAGCCAATTTCTTCACAATATCTTTAAGATTAACAATCTGATACTCTTTTCTTTTTGGAGGATTAAAACCACGTTTAGGAATCTTTCTTAAATAAGGAACATTACCTCCCAAAAATCCTATATAATACATCCTTCCTTTTCTCTGACCCGTCCCTTTATGCCCACGACAGGAAGTCTTTCCGTGCCCGGAACCCGAACCTCTTCCTACGCGTTTAGGTTTTTTTGTCTTTACTTTCTTCAGCTGAAATAACTCCATAATTACCCTTTCAATTTAGAAAAAGCATCAAAAACTGCCTGTGTAACATTTACTGGATTTGTGGATTTCTTCAAAATCTTAGTTAAAATATCCTTTATCCCTACACACTCACAAATTGCTCTAATTGTTGCTCCCGCAATTACTCCTGTTCCTGAATAAGCAGGCTTAAGAAAAACTTCAACCGAACCAAATTTTCCTTTCACCTCATGAGGAATTGTTGTCCCTTTAAGTTTTACTTCTACCAACCCCTTTCGTGCTTTCTTTATCCCTTTTCTTATTGCATCTGCTACCTCTCTTGCTTTACCCAGAGCAAAGCCCACTTTACCTTTCTGATTTCCCACAATAACCAAAGCTGAAAAGGCTAAATTCTTTCCTCCTTTGGTAACTTTTGTAACACGATTTATAAAAACTACTCTTTCAATAAAAGCTTCTTGTGTCTCTTTTTCTTCTAAAACAATATCTTCCTGCATAGCTAAAACTTTAATCCCTCCTTACGTGCCCCTTCAGCTAAAGCTTTAACCCTTCCATGGTATTTATATCCGGCACGATCAAAACATGCTTTCTCTACCCCTAAATTAAGAGCTTTTTTAGCAATTAATTTTCCTACTTCATATGCAGCTTCTTTATTTGTACTTTTCATATTTAGTTTTTTAAACTCTGGAGAAAGTGTAGAACATCCAGTAATTACTTTCTGCTTCTCATCATTTACCAGTTGTGCATAAATATGTTTTTTGCTACGAAAAACAACTAAGCGAGGTCGCGTCTGTGTTCCTTTCATTTTTTTAGTAATCCTTTTATGTCGACGTAACCTTCCTTCTAACTTCATTTTGCCATCGCTTTTCCTAATTTTCTTCTTACTTCCTCTCCTATATATCTTATTCCCTTTCCCTTATAAGGCTCAGGAGAAAAGATATCACGAATACTGGCGGCAAATTGACCTACTTTCTGTTTATCTATTCCCTCAATAAAAATTTTATTCTGCCCCTCTACAGTTACTTTTAAATCTTCCGGAATATTTACCTCTACAGGGTGCGAAAAACCCAACTGAAGCACTAAGGCATTCCCTTTAAGTTGAGCTTTGTATCCAATTCCTACAATCTCTAAACCTCTCTTAAAACCTTCTTTTACTCCAATTACCATATTATTAATTAAAGCACGTGTAGTCCCATGCATACTTTTTGCTCTTTTAGAATCATTTCTTCTTCCCACCACAATTTTATTATCTTCTACCTTTACATTTATGAGAGGATCTAATCTTAAAGAAAGTCTGCCTTTGGGTCCTTCAATATAAACAACCCCATCTTTAACCTCTACTTTTACTTTCTCCAAAACAGGAATAGGTTTTCTCCCTATACGTGACATTTTACCAGACGTAACCTATATATTCTCCTCCTACCCCTAACTTTCGAGCTTCTTTATCTGTAAGAATACCAGAAGAGGTAGAAAGTATCGCTACTCCATATCCTTGCAAAATGTGAGGAATATTCTTTTTATCTACATAAATTCTTCTCCCCGGCTTAGATACTTTTTGAATATCATTAATTACACTTTTTTTACCCTGATATTTCAAATACACCTTAATCATTTTAAAGCGACCTGGAATATCTAACTCTTTAAAATTCTCAATATAACTTTCTCTTTTAAGAATCTCCATTATCTTAATAAGTAACTTTGAATAAGGAATTAAAGCCTCCTCCTTCTTCGCCTTTGCTGCATTGCGAATTATAGTAAAAGCATCAGCAATTAAATCTGTTCTGCTCATTTTACCAACTCGCTTTCTTTACTCCGGGAATAAGTCCTTGCCAGGCTAATTCTCGAAAACAAATTCTACACAATTCAAAATCACGAATATATCCACGAGGTCTTCCACAAATACGACAGCGATTTCTATATCTTGTCTTATACTTAGGTTTAATCTTTTCTCTTTTCCACTTTTCAATCTTTGCCTTTCTTGCCATAACCCTCCTATTGTTTAAAAGGAAACCCAAAAAATTTAAGTAACCAGAAAGCTTCCTCATCAGTTTTTGCAGAAGTACAAATTGTAATATTCATTCCTTGAGTTCTATCTACTTTATCCAAATTCACTTCAGGAAAAATTGTCTGTTCAGAAACTCCAAAAGAATAATTTCCTCTTCCATCAAAAGAATTAGCTGACAATCCACGAAAATCTCTAATTCTGGGGATTGCCGTAACAATTAACCGATCTAAAAACTCATACATTCTACATCTTCTCAATGTAACACAACAACCTATAGACATTCCCTTCCTTAATCTAAAATTAGAAACCGCTTTCCGTGCACGGGTAATTTTCGGTTTTTGTCCGGTAATTAAAGCTAATTCTTGAGCATGTTTCTCTACCAAAGAAGGATTAGAAGTAGCCTCCCCAATACCCATACTTAC
>CAZESF010000109.1:0-3191 GCA_964515205.1 uncultured Planctomycetia bacterium | reverse complement strand
GAAAAAGTAAAAGCTAAATTGTCATAATGACCAATTCAACCTACGAGGTTGAACTAAGGAATGTAGAAATAGCTTGCAAAAATGGAGTCTTTAACTTAAAAATGATAATTCACACATAAGTTCACGACCGTGAGTTTATATGTGAATCATTCCTGTTGTGGATTAACTGCCACCCGTGGAGTTTTTGTAATTAATAATAAAGGATGAGGAAGGAAGTAGTTTTTTTGACAGGTTCTACAGGCTTTTTGGGTTCTTATCTTTTAAAAATATTGTTGGAGAATGAATTATCAATTCAACTTATGGGATTTGAAAAGATGAGGAAGAAAATTATAGATTGTGGTAGAAAAGGCGAGGATTTAAGTTAGATATCGAAGAGAACATATCAATGAGAAATTTTTTTGTTACAGGAGCAACAGGAATAGTAGGTTCATATTTGACAAAGATTTTGCTTGAGAGAAAAAATAAAGTTTTTGTTCTTTCCCGGAATAAAGAGGATAAATCTGCTTTAGAGAGAGTAAAGGAAGTTTTAAATTTTTGGGACAAAAAACTTTTAAAAAAATACTCAGATAATTTAATCGTATTGGAAGGTGATATAACGAAAGAGGAGTTGGGTTTAGACAGAAGCGATAAGATGATAATACAAAATAATGTGGAAGAGATTTTTCACTGTGCTGCGGTTACGAAAGTTAATTGGTCTTTGAATAAAATAAGGAAAGTAAATGTGGAAGGAGTAAGAAATATTTTGAACTTAGCACTTACGATTAAAAATTTAAGAAAAATAAACCATATAAGTACTTTTGCTATCTGTGGTGACTATAAAGGGGAATTTAGCGAATTTTCTTTAGATGTGGGACAGAAATTTCATACTTCTTATGAATATACTAAATTTTTAGCGGAAAAACTTGTAGAAAAATATAGAAAAAAGGGGTTATGGATAGATATTTATAGGTTACCCTTGATTATAGGTGAGTCAAAAAAAGGTAAAATTTTGAAATTTGAGAATATCTATCAATTTTTTTCTATTTGTTCCTCCCGAATATTTGATACTTTACCTCTTTTAAATACCCATCTCTATATAGCACCTTTAGATTATGTATGTTCTGGTTTATATATTCTTTCTCAGAATGAACAAACGAAAAACAAAACTTATCATTTAATTCCTCTTAAGCCTATTTCTGTGGAAAGAATTATAAATATCGCTTCGCAAATTATGAAATTTAAAAAACCACGGCTGGTTTCGTTTGAGAAATTTTCTGAGAAAAGTCTTACACCTGTTCAAAGATTAATCTTAAAAAATACAATTTTTGCTGTGAATTTGAAAGCAAATATTAAATCAAATCTCACGGATAATCTTTTAAAAAAATATCACTTTTCTTTTCCAAAAATAGACGAAAAGATTATTTCTTGTATTTTAGAATATTTCATCAGTAAACGAAGGGAATCTTTTAAGGAGAAAAAGGTATCTAAAATTACAAATGGAATTTGAATATATTATTGTCGGTGCTGGATTGAGTGGTTTGAATTTGGCAAAAGAATTGGTGCAGAGAGGGAAAAAGGTTCTGCTGTTGGAAAAAGGGCGCTTTTTAAATATAAATAAATTAGGTAGTATTATTTATGCAGCAACTTTTTATGATAAATGTGCTTTAGCAAAAAGCAAAGAGAGAGTGCTTATTTATAGAGTTTTCGGAGTGGGAGGAACAAGTATTGTAAGTTGTTCTAATGCAATAGAACCCTATTTTAGGATAAAAGAAGAGTTCAGAAAGTTAAATATAGAATTTGAAAAAGAGATAGATGAAGTAAAGAGAGAATATGGAGTAAATAGCAAAAATTTACCTGTGGGAAAAGCCTCTTTAAAAATTATGGAGGAAGCTAATAAATTAGGATATGAGACAAAAATTATGCCTAAGTTTGCTCTTTCAGGAGAATGTAGACTGTGTGGAAAATGTATTTTAGGATGTAAATGGAACGTAAAGTGGACGGCATTGAAATTTTTAGAAAACATAGATAAAGGAAAATTAAAAATAGTTACCAATTTTAATGTTGAAAAGATAATTATTTCTAATGGAAAAGCAGAAGGAGTAGAAGGAAAATTTTTAGGGGTGAACAGAAAAAAAATTTATGCAGAGAAAATAATTCTGGCTGCTGGTGGAATTGGAACTCCTATTATATTGCAAAACTCAGGAATTGAGGCAGGAAATAATTTGTTTGTAGATTATTTCAATATAACTTATGGATTTCATCCTTCTCTTACTCAAAAGAAAGAGCCTTGTATGTCAGTAATATGTGATAAGTTTTATCAAAGTGAGGGATTTATTCTATCTCCCATGGTAGATAATTTTGTGGGCTTTCTGTCTTCTGTAGAAAAAGCATATTTTTTTAAAGTTTATAAACTTCATCACTTATTAGGAATTATGACTAAGATTAAAGATGAAGAAAATGGTAGAGTTTTAAAAAATGGAGTAATAGAAAAAACGCCTACCCAGAAAGATTTAGAAAAATTAAGAAAAGGAAGTGAAATTGCAAAAGAAATTTTAATTAAATGTGGAGTGTCTCCTCAAAGTATAATTGTAACTCAACCTCGAGGAGCTCATCCAGGAGGAACAGCAAGAATAGGAGAAGTAGTAAATAATAGATTAGAGACTCGGATGAAAAATCTATTTGTATGTGATGCAAGTATTCTACCAATGTCTTTTGGTATTCCTCCTATGTTGACTTTAATTGCTTTAGGAAAATGGTTTGTGAGAAATGTGTTGGAAAGGTTTTAATATGTATCATGAATATTTTAAAATTGATTAAAAGTCGCTGTGCAATAAGAAAATATCAAAAAAAGACCATTCCTAAAAGTATCTTAACAAAAATTGTTGAAGCAGGTAGATGGGGACCATCGATAGTTACTCTTCAGCCTTGGAAATTTTTTGTGGTTACGAGCAAAATAAAAATTCAGCAAATTTATCAAATCGTAGATAGAAAGATTCATAAAATAGGAATAATAGGAAGAACTGTTTTGTTTTCTACAAGCGAAGCTATCAAAAGCGCTAACTGTCTTATTCTTTGTTATACTACTGGCGATTTTGTAAAAGTAAATGCTAACTTAGGGAAAAAATATGTAAGTTTGGCAAAAATCGCTGAAATTTCTGCAATCTCAGCTGCTATCCAGAATATGATACTGGTTGCTGAAAGTTTAGGAATTG
>CAZESF010000108.1:0-3217 GCA_964515205.1 uncultured Planctomycetia bacterium | reverse complement strand
GGTATAGCCTTTTTATTTAATCTGTCAAGAATTTATACAAGATATTTTACAGTGCCAAGTTGACAAAAACAAACAATGTTTGGTTTACAAACTTATATCCAGCAGGTGTGATTAGTTTTAATTATAAAAATATATGCTGTAAGTTGTAGATAAACAATGTTGATTTATAAACTTATGCATATGTTTACAATCGTAAGTCTTTATGCTCACTCCGTCTGGAGATATTTAACAATGCCAATGCTAAAGCAATTATAAACCAAAAAAAAGTAGCTGTTCTTGAATATTGAAGGCCAGACTCACTTATACAATTAGTTAAAAACCCCAGTAGCGAAGAAAATAAGCCTAACGAATATAGACTTATATTCTTATCATTATTAGCTTTATAAACTTTCCACAGTCTAAGTAAGATATAAATTATTAATAAAGAAAAAATAAAAAATCCTATTAATCCTATCTCTGCTCCTAAATGTAAAAATGCATTATGAGCCGAACTGGAAACTAAAGGATCAGAAGGAAGTTTATATAATGAATAATTTCTGTAAAAGGTATTTAACCCTATACCAAAAAATGGGTGTTGCTTTATCATATTAAGTGCTGTTTTAAATATTAATAATCGATCTTTATTAAACATAAATACTAATAAAGAATCAGCAGTCCTAATCCATCTTAATACCCCCCAAGGCAATATTAAAGGAGATAAAACTATTGCAACTAACATAAAAAGTAAGACTAAAAATTCTTTTAAACAAAATGAAATTATAACTACACTAATTATCAATCCCAAAGCAGCTCCTCGAGAAAAGGTTAAAATTAAAGCAAGGACAGATACAGTTAGAAAAAATATTTTAAATATTTTATTTTTAATATTATCAACAAAATAAAAAGAATTAATAAAAAACAATGGTATAACCGCAACAAGAAATAAGCCTAAATCATTAGGATGATGATAAGTAGCAGTCACTCTTTTTATATCACCCAACCATACCGGTAATTTCTCTCTTATAAAAAAATCATGTCCAGTTAGATATTGATAGAGAGCATCAAGAGAAACTATACCTAAAGCTAAAAATAAAAAACTTAATACTTTTCTCCATTTCTTAAAACTATTTAGGATATCAACAACTACGATAATTAGAGTGAAATACTTAAGATACTTAAATAGACCCTTTAAGCTGAGTAACTTATAGGGAGAGGCTATAGAGGAAATAATCAAACACAATGAAAAAAGTAGAAATAACAATAGTAAAACTTTTTCTCTACATTGAAAAAGGGAAAGTGGATTTTTTTTAGAAAAAATCTTTACCCACCAAAGAAATATAGAAAAAGCAATAAAGAAATTTACTGGCGCTGCTCCTAAAGGCATAAAGAAAGCTACCCCACAAAGTAAGTAAAAGATTATTTTCTCAAGCATAATCAGATTATATCTTACATTGGTTTAGAATTATAAAGCTCTTTCTTTAAAAGTCTCCACTACTTTTCTTCAAATGAAGAAGATATTCAAATTCTTTCTATCTTTTTTACTTAAATTTAGTTTAACCTTAAGGGACGCATTATACTTTCTTAAGCCAAGCATAAGCTGGTTTATCTTTATTAATAGGAACAACTTATTTTTAACACTCATTAGATTCTAAGCGCTTAACAATATTAATATCAAGAAAAGAAGCCAGAATCCAGAACAAAATGGACAATTTAAGAGAGTAAAGTTGGGTATCAAAAAAGGAATGAATTAGAAAAGCTAAGAATCCTAAAAATATCCCTAAAAGTAAAAAATCAGAGTTTTTAATCAGTTTCTTATAACATCCCATGATTATTTCTTGCAAAAACCACAAAAAAGAAATTAAACCCAATAGACCTGTTTCAGCCAAGATTTGCAAATAACAATTATGGGTATATTGAGAACCTAGATTTGAATATTTAGGAAGATATTCCATAAACGTCCCTATACCTTTACCTAAGAAAGGAGAATTTTTAAACATTAAAATAGCTACCTTCCATATTTCAAATCGTCCTGCATCTCCTCCTTTTTTTATGATAAAAAGGAACCGTTCTCTCAAAGAAGGTATACTAATAATTCCCAATATAAAAATTATCATAAAAGAAATTAAAAGTATTTTTTTCTTTCTATCAATAGAAATTAATGTTAAAAATAAATATACAGCTAAAAATGAGATCCAACCACCACGAGAATAAGTAAAGAACAGATTAACAATTATTAATAAAGATAAACACATCAAAAACAATCTTAGCCAAAGCTTCTTTGCATAAAATAGAATTCCCCAATTGATAAAAAACATAGCTACAATAAAACTTGCAAAATCGTTGTAATAGTTAAAACTAGCTCTTATTGCTGTAAAGTTCTCTTGCCTAATTAACTCAAATCCTCTTATAAAATCTACTCCGGATATTTTCTGATAAAGCCCATCTATACAGATAATAAATGTGGAAAAAATAAATACCTTCAGTAAAATTTTTACATGTCTGTTTTTTAAAAAAATCTGAGCAAAATAAAATAGTAAAACCCCCTCCCCCCATTTAAAAAACCAGGCGTGAAAGCTCTTTTTAAAGAAAGATCCACTAACAACCAATGATAAACCAATACATATGTAAAAAATTAAGAGAGATAAATTTATTCTATTCTTAAAAAATATTAATATTTCTTTCCAAGTAGGTCTTTTCAGAAACATTCTTATCATAAACATAAGAAATATAAATCCAAAAGAAGATTCAACAGCAGCATTAGAAATAGGAAGAAAAAACACCAAAATTACAAAGAAGAAAAATGCTACTCTGTCAGTAATATCTATTAATCGCTGCTTAGCTTCTTTTTTCATTCCTCTTAAATCCAGTCTTCTTCAGCCTCATCTCTCTGTCTCAATAGAGTACCTTCCGCTCTCTTCTACAGTTATAATGATATCACCATTTAAATCGGTGCGATAGATTTTGACGCCTAAATCTTTTAATCTTCTTAAAATTTCCTCTGAAGGATAACCTCGAATATTATCCTTATTTACACTTATAATAGAGATGTTGGGAGACACGGCCTTTAAAAATCCTTTAGAACTGGCATCTTTGCTACCATGATGAGCTACCTTCAAAATATCTGCCTTTATATCAATACCACTTTTTAATAACTCATTCTCTCCCAATTCGGTTAAATCTCCACTCAGGAGACATCTAAATTTCTTATATTCTACCATAATAACTAAGGAGTTAGTAT
>CAZESF010000107.1:0-3255 GCA_964515205.1 uncultured Planctomycetia bacterium | reverse complement strand
CGAGGAAAAAGAGGAGCTTCTTTCTTAACAGAAAAATTTCTTTTTTGCCAATCTACTTCCTCTAAACTCAACTCTTGCCTTTCTAATCCTATTTGTCTTAAAATAGAAAAAGATGTATCTGGCATAAAAGGATAAATGTAAACAGCAACAATCCTTATTCCTTCCAAAAGCGAGAATAAAAAATAAGAAAGCTCATCTAATTTTTTCTCTCGCCACATTATCCATGGCTTTTTATCCTCAATATATTTATTCATCAGATTAATGAATTCCCAAACTCTCTCTAAAGCTGATGAAAATTCTAAACGTTCCATATAACTTACATACTCTTTCTTTAAATTTAATACATTTTTAAACTCTGAAGGTATCTCAGCTTTTTTTGACTCTATATGTGAGGAGAAATATTTTTCTGCCATATTTAAAACACGAAAAACTAAATTTCCCAAATCATTAGCTAAATCAGAATTAATTCTTTTTACAATATTGGAATAAGAAAAATTTCCATCATTACCAAAAGGGATTTCTCTTAAAAGAAAATAGCGAATCGCATCTTGTCCAAACTCTTTCACTAATTTATAAGGGTCAACTATATTGCCTTTTGATTTAGACATTTTTTCTTCCTCTACCAGCCACCATCCATGAGCAAAAATAAGTCGGGGAGGCTTTATTCCTAAAGCATGAAGAATTATCGGCCAGTAAATAGCATGTTGTTTCAGAATATCTTTACCGATAATCTGACAATCAGCAGGCCAGAACTTTTCAAATTTTTCTTTATCCTCAAAAACTCCAATTGCGGTAATATAATTAAGAAGAGCATCAAACCATACATACACAACATAATCATTATCTAAAGGAAAATCAATCCCCCAGCTTACCCTTTTTTTTGGACGAGAGATACACAAATCTACCAAAGGCTGTTTTTTTAAAAAACCTAATGCTTCATTATATCTTATTGAAGGTTTAATAAAATCAGGATTATTCTCAAAATAACTTTTTAACCAATCCTGATAGCGGGAAAGGCGGAAAAAATAATTAGTCTCCTCAATTTTTTGCAAAGGACGACCACATTCTGAACATAAAAAAGAGTTGCTTTCTGCCTGCGAGGAAGAAAAAAAAGTCTCGCAAGGAGTGCAATAATATCCTTTATATACTGCTTTATAAATATCTCCTTTCTTATAAAGGAACTTAATAACCTCTCTTACTTGTCTTACATGATAATCATCTGTAGTGCGGATGAAAAAATCATAAGAAATATTCAAAGTCTTCCATAAATTTTTAAAATTCTCAACCACCTTATTTACAAATTCAGAAGGAGTCTGATTCTCTTTTTCTGCTGCCTCAAATATCTTTCCTCCATGCTCATCGGTTCCTGTTAAAAAGAAAACCTCATCCTTTCTCAAGCGATAAAAACGGGCTAAAGTATCAGCCGCTACTGTAGTGTAAGCATGTCCTATATGGGGTGAGGCATTAACATAATAAAGAGGTGTGGTAATATAAAACTTACTCATTTTTTTTCTGGTTCTGGATACTCCAATTTTTCTACAACTCCTCCTTCTAACTCTACATAAACCTGTCTTTTTAAAACATTTACAGAGATAACCTTTCCCCTTCCTTTAGAAGTAGTTACATAACTTCCCTCCTTAGGTAAACCTCGAGAAAGTTCTCTATAAGCTTTATATTCATATACCAAACAGCACATGAGGCGGCCACAAATTCCAGAAATTTTAGAAGGATTTAGAGGAAGTCTTTGCAGTTTAGCCATTTTTATACTTACCGGTTCAAAACTTTTAAGAAAAGATACACAACATAAATTTCTTCCACAAGGACCAATTCCTCCAAAAATTCGTGCCTCATCCCTTACTCCCACCTGACGCATCTCAATCCTTATTTTAAAAATCTTTGCTAAATCCTTAACTAATTCACGAAAGTCAATCCTTCCTTCTGCAGTAAAATAGAAAATAATTTTTTTTCTATCAAAAGAGTACTCTGCCTGAATAAGTTTCATATCCAAGTGATGCTCCTTTATCTTACGAGCACAAATTCGTAAAGCATCTTTTGCCTGCTTAATACTTTCTTTTACTTTTTTTATATCCTGAGAATCCATCTTCCTGACTATCTTCTTAAGTCCTTGAGGATTTTCTTCCTCACTAATCTCCAAAATCATCCCATAATCAATTCCTCTATCTTGTTCCACAATTACCTTATCCTGAACCTTTACCTCTAAATCTTGAGGAATTAAAAAACGCATTATGTTTCCGGCTTCTCTCAATCTTACCAAAGCTATTCTCTCCATAATTCCTCTTCTAAAAGCTTTGAGGCAAGCATAATATTTAGATTATCTAAATCTTTCAATATTTTCAAGCTTTTTTCCCATAAAAAAATCAGTCGAGAAATATCAAAATTTTTAAGCAATTCTAAATCAAAATCCCTTTCAGTAAGAAGTAAAGAATTATTATTAACCAATTTAGAAATTATTTTATCTCTTAAAAAAACTACCCACTCGCGGAAAAACTCCACTGCTTCTTTACGATTTTCAAAAATAATGCTCCTTTTTTTACAAAAATCCTCAAGAAGAAGATAAAAAAGCTCATTTTCTTCTTTTTTATAAAAAGGGATAAAAATCTTATGGCAACGCGACAATAAAGTAGGAAGGAAATTATCTATACGTGTGGCTAAAAGAATTATTAAAGAATTAGAAGGAGGCTCTTCTAAAGTCTTTAAAAATGCTGATTGAGCAACTTCTAAAAAATCATGAGCTTTATCAATAATTAAAATTTTTCTCTCCAAATTTATACTTTTTAAATTCAAAAATCTCTGTGCCTGACGGATGCTATCTATTTTTATGTATCCCTCCTCTTTAAGAATATATAAATCAGAAGATTTTCTTTTTTGAATCTCAATACAGTTTTTACAACGATTGCAAAAATAATCACTCTCCTTACAATTTATAAGCTGGGCAATTTTTAAACTTAAAGGAAATAGGTTCTCTCCTATAAAAATATAGGCTTTCCCTATCCGATGCTGTTTCTTAAGAAAAGAGAAATAAGCTAAAACTTTCTCTTCCATTTCTTTAAAAATTTCTCAAGAATTTCTTCTGTCTCTTTAAAAATCTCCTCCAAAGACTCTTTCTTAATCAATTTAACTCTTCCTGGCTCTTTCTTGGCTAACTTATAATAACCTTTCTTAAGTCTCTGATGGAAATTTAAAGGTCTTTTCTCTATCCTATCTTTATTTTTGATTCGGGAAAGTCCCTTTTTT
>CAZESF010000106.1:0-3260 GCA_964515205.1 uncultured Planctomycetia bacterium | reverse complement strand
AATGCACAAAGAATTCTTTCTTAAAGAGTCTTGTGAATACTGTGGAGATGTATTTACATCATAAGATACTACATGTATATGATAAAATAGATACTTTTATAGCCCCTAGTAAGTTTATGTTAAACAAAGTTAGAGAGATGGGTTTTAAGAAGAAAATTGTCTATTTACCTAATTTTGTAGATATTGAAGAGTTCAAGCCGCAATATGAGTGGGAAGAAGAGAGTATTGTTTATATGGGTAGACTTTCGTATGAGAAGGGAGTTGTAACCTTGATTGATGCAGTTAAAGGAATTCCTATTAAACTTAAAATAATAGGAGATGGACCATTGAGAGAGACGTTGATTTCTAAGGCAGAGGGAGAGAATATAGATAATGTAGAATTTTTAGGATATAAAACTAGCAATGAATTAAAGAAGTTAGTTAAAAAAAGTATGTTTACAGTTTTACCTTCAGAATGCTACGAGAATAGTCCAAGGGTTGTTTTGGAATCTTTTGCGTTAGGGAAACCGGTTATAGGAGCAAGGATTGGTGGTATACCTGAGTTAGTTATGGATGAAGAAACAGGGCTTACTTTTGAAGCTGGAAATTCAGAGGATTTAAGAGAGAAAATTTTGTTTTTTTTGAAAAGACCTGATATGGTTAAGGAAACGGGTAGAATTGCTAGGAGAATGGTGGAGGAGAAATTTAATCCGGAAGTACATTATCAAGAATTGATGAAGATTTATAAGAAGGCTATGGGGGAGGATAATGGAAGCTGCAATAATTGTGACTTATAGATGTAATTGTAGATGTGTAATGTGTAATATTTGGAAATATCCTACTAAGCCAGAAGAAGAATTCAAACCGGGGATTTTAGAAAAACTTCCGAAACTTAATTTTGCTAATATAACAGGAGGAGAGCCTTTTTTGAGAAAGGATATTGAAGAAATAATAAGAATTTTAGTAAAGAAAGCAAGAAGGGTGGTGATCAGCACTAATGGGTATTTTACTGAAAGAATAATTTCCACAGTGAAAAAATTTAAAAATCAAAATCTTGGGGTGAGAATTAGTATAGAAGGGCTCCCTACCGCTAATGATGAACTTAGAGGAATAAAGGATGGTTTTGATCATGGCTTAAGAACTCTCTTAGAGTTACAGAGGATGGGATTGAAAGATATTGGCTTCGGTATAACAGTTTCCGACAGAAATGCTAAAGATATGTTAGAACTGTATCAGTTGGCAAAAGCAATGAATGTAGAATTTGCTACTGCTGTAGTGCATAATTCTTATTATTTCCATAAATGGGATAATAGAATTATTCAGAAACGAGAGGTTATAGAATGTTTTGAAGAACTTATCAATGAACTTTTAAGAACGTCAAGAGTTAAAAACTGGTTTCGTGCATACTTCAATTATGGGTTGATAAACTATATTCAAGGCAATCCTCGTATTCTTCCCTGTGGAGCTGGAATTGATATGTTTTTCCTCGATCCTTGGGGAGAGGTAAGACCATGCAATGGAATGGATGATGGTGATTTAGATAATAGTATGGGTAATTTGAAAGAACAAAGTTTTGAGGAAATATGGAATAGTGAGAAAGCAAAAAGAATCAGGGAGAGAGTGAAAAATTGTCCTAAAAACTGTTGGATGATCGGAACTGCTGCTCCTGCTATAAAAAAACATATTTGGAAGGTAACAGTTTGGGTGATAAAGAATAAACTCAAAGTAACATTTGGAAAAAGATTTATTTATTGTTAGACTTGAAAGTAATTGTTTTAGGTCTAAGAGGTTTTCCTGATGTTCAAGGAGGAGTTGAAAAGCACTGTGAACAGTTATATCCACGCTTAAAGAAATTTAATTGTGATATAATAGTTTTTGCGCGAAAGTCGTATGTAAAGGGTTTAAAAGAATGGAAAGGAATAAAATTTATTTCTTTTTGGGTTCCAAAACAAAAACATTTAGAAGCTTTCTTTCATACCTTTTTTGGAGCGATTCTTTCTAAATTAAAATCACCTGATATTTTACATATTCATGCGATTGGACCTGCATTTTTTACACCTTTAGCTAAATTACTGGGGATGAAAGTTATTGTTACTCATCATGGTCCTGATTATAAACGAAAAAAGTGGGGAAGATTTGCAAAATTTGTGTTAAAACTCGGAGAGTATTTAGCAGTTAAATTTGCTGATAAAATGATAGTTATATCTAAAGAGATAAAGAATATGTTAGAAAGGAAATACAGGAGGTATGGTTTAGAGTATATTCCTAATGGTATTTTTCTTCCTGAAATCATTTCAACGGGAAAGACACTTCAAAAATTTGGACTTATTCCAAAGAGATATATATTTACTGCCTCTCGTTTTGTCCCAGAAAAAGGACTTCATGATTTGATTGACGCATATAGAAAAATTCCTTCTCCGCCTTTTAAATTGGTGATAGCAGGAGATGCCGACCATGAAACAGATTATTCAAGGAAAATAAAAAAAATGGCAAAGGAGACAGAAGGTGTTGTTTTAATAGGTTTTATTTCAGGCAGACCCCTGCAGGAACTTTACTCAAATGCAGGGCTTTTTGTTTTACCTTCTTATTATGAAGGGCTGCCAATTGCTTTGCTTGAGGCGTTAAGTTATGGTCTCCCTGTGCTTGTAAGTGATATTCCTGCCCATAGAGAGTTTCCTTTACCAGAGTTTAGATTTTTTAAGCCTGGCAAAATTGGTCAACTTGCTAAAAAAATGATTGAGCTGTTTAAACTTGGAATATCCGAAGAAGAAAAAGAAAGAATGAAAATAGTTCTATTGAGAGATTATAACTGGGATAAGATTGCTCGGGATACTTTTGAGGTATATAAAAACGTGATGGGAAAACTTGCCTGATATAAAATTCAGACAGTTCTTAAGAAAGGCACTTCAAAAAATTTTAAAAAATAGTTCCTGAGTGAAAAAAGTTAAAGAATCAAGTGAAGTATATTAATAATAATAAAAAAAATTATTTTAATTGAGTTGAACCAAGCCGACATCTCAGCTTTTAAGGTAGGATTTAAGAGAAACCAGATTAGGCGAAGCTTGCTAACTAAATAAAGGTATAGTATAATTTGAGAATGACAGTATAGTTTGATTTAATGCATCGGGAAAGAAGGTATATACATTTTGTCTACCTTATTATAGATATTATCTTAATAACCTTTGTTTTTTACCTTCCTTATTCTTTCAGATATAGTCAAAGTTTGTTTTCTAAAAATCTTCCCTATATGCAGGAGTATTTGCTGGTATTTTTTCTCTGGG
>CAZESF010000105.1:0-3306 GCA_964515205.1 uncultured Planctomycetia bacterium | reverse complement strand
ATTTTATGCTGCCAGTCAAACTCTTTTTGAAAAATTCATTCATAAATTTCCTCAAAGCAAAAAAGTTTATTTGGCAAAATTTTATATTGCTAAATCTTTATTTTTCCGTCATCAATATATTAAGGCTTTAAAAATTTTAAAAGAATTAAAAAAAATGAATCAGCCTGAAGAAAGATTAGATGAGCTTTATTATTGGTTAGCCAAAACTTATTTTAAAGGGAAAGAATTTTCTGAGGCAGAAAAATATTTAAAAAAAATAATTGATAGTTTCAAAAATTCCTCTTATTTCTGGAAAGCTTATTATCTTCTGGCAGAAATTTATTTTTCTCAAGATAAATTTTTAGCAGATTCTATTTGGAAAAAGATTATTGATGAATGTGATAAACGAGAGCTTAAAGAAGAGGCAATTTTAAAATTACTTGAAGGAAAATATTTAAAAGAAGATTTCACTTCTTTAGAGGAATATACCCAAAAGTTTTTTCCTTATTTTGAAAACTCAAAAAAGAAAAGTTTTCTTCTTTTTTATAAAGGAGAAGTTTTTTATTATAAAGAGAATTACAAAAAAGCTTCAAAGTTTTTTAAAAAAGCACTAAAAGTTTCCTCTCAATCTTTTTTAAGCGACCTTCTTAAAAAGCGAATTGGCGATTGTTTACTGAGAGAAAGGAAATTTGAGGAGGCAAAAAGTAATTTTGATAAGATTTCTTCAGTAGAAATTCGCCAATTTGCTTATATTGGTTATTATTTAGAATCACAAAATTATGAAAAGGCTTTAAATCTTATAGAAAGTTTTTTAAAAAGATTTCCTGAGAGTAAATATTATCTTTATGTATATTTGGATAAAGCAGAGGTGTTTTATAAATTAGGAAGAGTAAACGATGCTCTTTATGTTTATAGAAAAATATTGGAAGAATTTGCAAAAATCCCTCAAATTATTAAGGATAAAACTCATTATGGTCTGGCTTGGTGTTATCTAAAAAAAGGCGAATACGAGAAAGCAATAAAAGAATTTGAAAATATTATAGATACAACAACTAATGAGTTTTTAAGACTCAGTTCTCAGATACAGATTGCAGATATTTATCAAGAAGAAGGATTATATCAGTTAGCTTTAGAAAATTATAATCGTATTTTAAAAGAATATCCTGAAAATATCTATGCTGATTATATTCAATTCCAGATTGGTTTAGTATTTTTAAAAAATAATCAAAAAGAATCCGCAAGATTATGTTTTCGTAATTTGGAAAAAAATTTTCCCTCTTCTAAACTCATTCCTCAGGCAAATTATTATTTAGCTACGATTTATTTTTCTGAAGAAAAACATAAGCTTTGTCAGAAGATTTTGGAAGAGAACTGGGAAAAATTTAAATTCACACCTTTTGAAGAGAAAGCAAAGTATCTTTATGCAAAGACTCTTTTTAACCAAAAAAAATATAAAGAAGCAGATGGAATTTTTGATCAACTTTTAAAAAAAACAAAAGATGTAGAGCTGAAGCAGCTGATTTTTTTAGATAAAGCTTATGTTTATTTTAATCTTTCTCAAGAGGAAGAAGCAGGAAAAATATTAGAAAGATTTATAATTAAATTTCCTTATTCTGAATATCTTCCTTCTGTGCTTCTTGATTTAGGTAATCTCTATTTTAAAAAAGATAAATTAAGGAAAGCAGAAAAATGTTACAGAAGAATTATTAAAAATTATTCTCAAAATGATTTGAAGTATGAAGCGATGATAGGAATAGCGATGATTTTAGAAAAGAAAAATAAGTTTAAAGAGGCAAAAGAGTTTTTGAATAAAATTATAAAACAAGCACCTTCTTTAATCTCTTCTAAAGCTAAGTTATTCCTGGCAAGATTATATTCTCAAGAAAATAAAAATGATTCTGCTTTAAAGATTTATGATGAGGTGATAAAAGAAAATAATGCTCTTTCTTCTTTTGCTCTTTTAGAAAAGGCATATCTTCTTAAAGAATTAAGAGAATATAAAAAAGCAATTAAGTTATTTAAGGAAGCAGAGACAAAAGGTATAAAGAATCCTCTTCTTTTTCTTTCCTTAGGTTTCTGTTGGGAGAAGTTGAAAGATAAAAAAAATGCTTTAGTTAATTATTTTAAGATTATTTATCTTTTTGATGAACCTGAATATCAGACTAAAGCCTATTTTCGCATTGCTAAAATTTATGAGGAAGAAAACAAATTCCAAGAAGCAGCAAGAATTTATAAAAAAATAATTTCCTTGGGGGTGAAAGAGAGTAAAATTGCTCAGGAAAGATTGAAGAGAATAAAAATGAAAGGAGGTCTATGATTTCTATTATTACTCATGGTGGATGGCTTATGCTTCCTATAATTTTTTGTTCAGTAATTTCTTTAGCTATCATTATTGAACGTTTTTTTTATTTTTCTACAATCAAGTTAAACAAACTTCAAAATCTTTCTCAAATTTTTGATTATGTAAGAAGGAATAGAATTAAAGATGCAATTGAGGAAACAGGGAAACTACCTTCTTTTTTGAGTAATATATTAAAAGCAGCCCTTCTTCATTACGATCAATCAAAAGAGGCGATAAGGGAGGCGATGGAGGCAGCTTCTTTAGAAGAATTTCCCAAGTTAGAGAAAAACCTTAATTTTTTAAATATGATTGCTCATATTTCTCCTTTATTAGGACTTTTAGGAACAGTGGTGGGAATGATTAAATGTTTCTATGTGATTGAGCAGAAAGCAGGTGTATATGGGGTGGTTAACCCTTCTGATTTAGCTTCCGGAATCTGGGAAGCACTTCTTACTACGGCGGCAGGATTATCGGTAGCAATTCCCACAATTTTGGCTTATAACTACTTTGTCCATCGGGTAAATCTTTATATATTAACTGCAGAAAAAACTTGTAGTGAATTAATTGAGGTGTTATCTCAGAGACCTTATGAGATTTAAAAGAAAGATTAAAAGTGAGGAACTTTTTAAAACTATAGAATTGGCTCCTTTAATTGATTGTGTATTTTTGCTTCTTATATTTTTTATGCTTACCTCCAGTTTCATTCTTGTTCCTGGAATCAATGTAAAACTTCCTAAAGCAGTAACAAGTCAGCAGATAAGTATTCGTAGGGTAGTTATTGTTGTTACTTCTGAAGATATAATTTATTTTGAAGACAAGCCTATTACTTTAAAAGAATTATTTAAGATATTAAAGAAAAAAAAGACAGAGTCTGTATTTATTAAAGCAGATAAAGATGCATCTTTGGGAAGAATTGTAGAGATTTGGGATGTATGTAAAAAATTAGGTATAGATAAAATAGGAATTGCTACCACTTATAAAGAAGA
>CAZESF010000104.1:0-3313 GCA_964515205.1 uncultured Planctomycetia bacterium | reverse complement strand
TAGATTTTACTTATGAGGTAGCCAAATCCTTAAGAGCTTCTGAAGGTGCGATTTTGCTTATTGATGCTACTCAAGGAGTTGAAGCCCAAACTGTGGGAAATTTTTATCTTGCTTTAGAGGCTAATTTAAAGATTATTCCCGTAATTAACAAAATTGATTTACCTCAAGCAGATATTAAAAGGACAATATCTCAATTAGAAGAATTTTTTGGATTTAAAGAAGAAGAAATTTCATTAATTTCTGCCAAAGAAGGAAAGGGAGTAGAGAAATTGCTTGGGAGAGTAATTAAAGAAATTCCTCCTCCAAAAGGAGATTTAAATAGTTCTTTAAAAGCTTTTATTTTTGATTCCACTTTTGATATTTATAAAGGGGTAATTCTTTTTATACGTATCTTTGATGGAGAAATAAAAATAGGAGATGAGATTACACTTCTTGAGGCAAAAAAAGATTTTAAAGTAGAGGAAGTGGGAGTATTTTCTCCCTATCCAGTTAAAAAAGATAAACTTATATGTGGAGAGGTAGGCTATATATGCTGCCACATAAAAGATCCACGCGAGGTGGATGTTCCTGATACTGTTTTCTTTAAAGATAGCCCTCAAAAAGTTTCTCTTTTAGATTATAAAAAAATTCCTCCTATGGTTTTCTGTGGAATTTTTCCTAATTTTCCTAAGGATTATCAGGTTCTGCGTCAGGCTTTAGAAAAATTACACCTTCAGGATCCGTCCTTTTCTTATGAACCAGATAATTTAGGTTCCTTAGGTTATGGATTTAGATGTGGTTTTTTGGGGTTACTTCATATGGAGATAATTGAGGAACGTTTAGAGCGAGAATTTGGCCTTAATTTGATTATTACTTCTCCTAATGTAAAATATAAAGTAAAAATGAAAAATGGTGAAATTATGGATGTAGAAAGTCCCCATAAATTGCCGCCTTTAAACTCTATAGAAGAAATCAGAGAGCCTTTTGTTAAAGCAACAATTTTGACCCCTTTAGAAAATATGGAAGCAATTTGTGAGTTGGCAAAATCAAGAAGAGGAGTTTTTATAAGAATGGATTATTTAGGAAAAGATAGAATCAGTATTATATTTGAATTGCCTCTTTCAGAAATCATTGTTGATTTTTATGATAAGATAAAATCAGCAACACGAGGCTACGGCTCTTTAGATTATGAGTTTATTGGCTACAGAAGAACAGACATTGTGAGGATAGATATACTTTTTAATCACAAAGTAGTCGAAGCTTTTTCTTTCTTAACGCATAAAGATAAAGCTTATCATAAGGCAAGAGAAGCAGTAGAGAAGTTAAGAAAAATTGTTCCCCGTCAGATGTTTGAAATAAATATTCAGGCAGCAATTGGTTCAAAGATTATTGCTTCCGCACGCATTCCTCCTTTAAGAAAAAATGTTACCGCAAAGTGTTACGGAGGAGATATTACACGGAAAAGAAAGTTGTGGGAAAGACAGAAAGAAGGAAAAAAGAAGTTGAAGCAAATTGGCAAAGTAAGTGTTCCTCGAGAGGCATTTTTGGAAATTTTAAGGATGGAGAAATGAAGAAAAAAGCGGGAGCTTTAAGAGAGTGGATAGAGGCAATTGTTATTGCTGGATCATTAGTTATTTTTTTAAGAACATTCCTTTTTCAAATCTATAAAATTCCTACAAATTCTATGGTGCCTACGCTTAAACCTGGTGATAAAATATTTGTAAGTAAAGTAATTTATGGGCCTAAAATTCCTTTTACTAATTTACGGATTCCGGGAATAAGAAAACCAAAAAGAGGTGAGATTATTGTGTTTATTCCTCCCTGTGATAGAAAAAAAGCTTATGTTAAAAGGTTAATTGGACTTCCTGGAGAGCATGTAGTAATTAAAGATGGAAATGTTTATGTTAATGGAAAATTAGTTGTCCAGCCCAATATTGCTAATCATTATTATTATACTCAAGGTGAATATACTGATGTAGTGGTGCCTCAAGGAAAATACTTTGTTTTAGGAGATAATAGTATCTCCAGTTTTGATAGTCGTTTCTGGGGATTTGTTGATGAGAAAGATATTATTGGTAAAGCAATTTTTATCTGGTGGCCACCAAAAAGAGTAGGTATAATTGAGTAAAGAAAGGAGGCAGAATGCGTTATTTAAGTTTAATAGTTATTTTAGGTTTAATCTGTGGATGCACTACTGTACAGAGAGGAGCCGCAACCGGAGCAGTTGCCGGAGGCACAATAGGAGCAATTATTGGACATCAATCAGGACATACTGCTGAGGGCGCTGGAATCGGGGCAGCTGTGGGAGCAGTTACAGGAGCTGTAGTTGCTGAGAAAATGGAGACAAAGTATTGTCCTAAATGTGGTCGCCGTTTTACTTCTGATATAGAGTACTGTCCTTACGATGGAACAAAACTAAAGCCCATTGGAAAAGCAGAAGAAGAAACAGAGCAGAAATAATATTTTTTAAATTGAAAGAAATATTTAATGAGTTTTGCTGATAAGCTTTCACTTATAAGAATTATTCTTATTCCCATTTTTGTATCCTTGCTTTTATATTCCCGTTCTTTTCCTATATTTAAAAAAGTAGCTATTTGCGTATTTATTCTTGCTATTTTAAGTGACTTCTTAGATGGATTGGTAGCAAGAATAAAGAAAGAAAAAAGTTCTGTTGGTGTGGTTCTTGATCCTCTAGCAGATAAACTACTTCTTCTTACCGCTTTTATTGTACTTTATCTTTTAGGATTTAATCTGCCTAAATGGCTTGTTCTTATAGTAGTGAGTAGAGATTTTATAATCCTTTTAGGAATTGTTATTCTTACTTTTTTAAAAATTGAAATTTCTATTTCTCCTTCTTGGTGGGGAAAATTAACTACTTTTTTCCAGATGATTACAATTTTAACTGTTCTTTCTAATTTATTTTCTTTATTCTACTTAAGAATTCTTTGGGTTTTGACCGCTATCTTTACTTTAATTTCTGGAGTAGATTATTTAAGAAGAGGCATTAAGGCTTTAAATCAAAAATGAAAGAAATTTTTGTTATTCTTTTCGCATATATCTTGGGAAGTTTTCCTTTTGGTTTTTGGGTGGCAAAATTAGTAAAGAATATAGATATAAGAAAATTTGGTTCCGGAAATATTGGGGCTACCAATGTAGCTAGGGTAGTGGGAAAGAGTTGGGGGATTTTGGTATTCTTTTTAGACTTTTTAAAAGGATTTTTAGTAGTTATGATTAGTTTTTTATTATTACCTCAAAGTTCTTTTTGGGTTTATCTTATAGCGGGAATTTTGGCAGTTAGTGGACATAACTGGAGTCTTTTTTTAAAATTTAAAGG
>CAZESF010000103.1:0-3323 GCA_964515205.1 uncultured Planctomycetia bacterium | reverse complement strand
ATTTGGATAGCTTAGGTTGGGTATATTTTAAAAAGAAAGAATATAAAAAGGCAGAAGATTTTTTGCTTAAAGCAATTAAATTTACTAAAGATCCGGCAATTTATGAACATTTAGGTGACCTTTATATAACTTTGAATGATAAAGAAAAAGCTTTAAAATTTTATAAGGAAGGATTGAAATTTTTCCCTCAAAGTTTATCTTTAAAGAAAAAGGTAGAAAAATATGAATCAAAAAATAAAGGAATTGAAAAAAATAGCCAATAAAATAAGAAAATTAATCATTCAGATGATTTCTCGTGCAGGAAGCGGACATCCAGGAGGTTCTCTATCCAGTACGGAGATTATTACCTGTCTTTTTTTTGAAGTAATGCGTCATAATCCTAAGGATCCTCATTGGCCAGATAGAGATCGCTTTCATCTCTCTAAGGGTCATACCTGTCCTGCTTTATATGCAGCATTAGCTTTATGTGGATATTTTCCTAAGGAGGAACTTTGGACTTTAAGAAAGCTGGGATCGATCCTACAGGGTCATCCTGATCGACGCACTCCCGGAGTAGATGTAGCCAGTGGTTCTTTAGGTCAGGGTTTAAGTGTAGCAGTAGGTATGGCTTTGGCAGCACGTTTAGATAAAAAAGATTATCGTGTTTATTGTCTTATGGGAGATGGAGAGATTCAGGAAGGAAATATTTGGGAGGCAGCAATGTCAGCGGCTCATTTTAAATTAGATAATCTCTGTGGGATAGTTGATTATAATCGTTTTCAAATTGATGGGAGGGTAGAGGAAGTAATGAATTTGGAACCTTTAGTTAATAAATGGGAGGCTTTCGGCTGGCATGTTATTTCTTGCGATGGGCATAATATTGAGGAGTTATTAGAGGCTTTTGATGAGGCAAAATCAATAAAACAGAAACCCACAGTAATTATTGCTCATACAGTTAAGGGCAAAGGAGTCTCTTTCATGGAACATGTTGTAGATTTTCATGGACGTGCACCTAATGAGGAAGAGACAAAGATTGCTTTAGAGGAGTTGGAGAAAATAGGAAAACTTCTGGAGGAGAAAGATGAAGAATTCTGAAGAGTATCTTTATACCCGAGATATTTATGGAGAGACTCTTATAGAGTTGGGGAAAAAAGACCCTGATATTGTAGTTTTAGATGCGGATTTATCTTCTTCTACAAGAACAGCAAAGTTCGGTAAAGTTTTTCCTGAGCGTTTTTTCAATTTTGGAGTAGCAGAGCAGAATATGTTTGCTACTGCAGCAGGATTAGCCAGCTGTGGAAAAACTGTTTTTGTCTCTACCTTTGCTATGTTTGCTACCACAAGAGCACTTGACCAGATAAGGAATACTATTTGTTATAATGATTTTAACGTAAAGATTGTTGCTACTCATGCAGGAATTACTGTGGGAGAAGATGGCTCATCTCACCAGGCACTTGAAGATATAGGTGTTTTACGTTGCATTCCCAATATAAAGATAGTTGTGCCTTGTGATGCCTGGGAAGCAAAGGAAGCAGTTTTAGCGGCATATAATATAAAGGGACCTTTTTATGTTCGCTTAGGAAGGGCAAAGGTTCCTACAGTAAAGGAGAAGAAAAAGTTTGTTTTTGGCAAAGGTTATATTCTGCAAGAAGGAAAAGATATAGCGATTTTAGCTTGTGGGATAATGGTTTATTTTTCTCTTAAGGCAGCTCAAATATTAAGAAAGAAAGGGATTGAAGTAACGGTCGTTAATCTTCATACTATAAAACCCTTAGATGAAGAGTTAGTTGTTGAGATGGCAAAAAAGCATAAAGCTCTTTTTGTCTGTGAGGAGCATCAGGTAATTGGAGGATTGTATTCGGCAGTATGTGAGGTGTTAGCTGCTCATTATCCTAAAAAAGTTATGAGTATTGCGGTTAAAAATAGATTTGGACAGTCAGGTACTCCTTCTGAATTACTGAAAGAATATGGACTTACCCCCGAGGATATCGTTAATAGAGTGGAAGAGACCTTGCAAGATTAGTCTGCTTTCTCCTGCCAAATTAAATCTTTATCTTAATGTAGTTGGAAAGTATCCTGGAGGTTACCATCGCATTCAGACTGTTATGACAAGGATTTCTTTATTTGATAGAGTAATAATAGAAAAAAGTAAAGAGACAAAGGTTATCTGTAATGACAAATCTTTAGAAAAAAATAATATATGTCTTAAAGTAGTAAATCTTTTGAAGAAAAAACTAAGGATAAAAGAGGATTTTTTAATTGTTCTTGAGAAAAAAATTCCTCCAGGAACAGGTTTGGGAGGAGCTTCCTCTAATGCTGCTTTAACTTTATTAGGGATAAATGAACTTTTAGGACTGCAGCTTAAAGAAAAAGAATTATTTGCCTTGGGCAGTAAAATAGGGAGTGATGTTAATTTTTTTCTTGCTCAAGCTCCTTTTGCTTTAGTCGAAGGCCGAGGAGAGAAAGTTACTCCCTGGAGACTTTTTTGGGATTTAGAGTATTTTGTTGTTTGCCCAAAAATAAATGTTTCTACTTCTTTGATATATAATAAATTGAGAATAAAAGGAAAATTGACAAAATTATTTAGTAATGTTAATATAATTCTGTATGCTTTAAGAAATAAAGATTATGTTTTTTTAAAAGAAGGTTTATTTAATATATTAGAAAAAACAACACTTACGTGTTTCTCTGATTTAGAAAAAAAGGTGAATGTTTTAAAAAAGTTAGGTTTTACTATGAGTGGCAGTGGTTCTGCTTTTTTCCGAATAATAGAAAGGGAGAATGAAAATAATACACACTTTTGTGGAAGAGATTTTTTGGCATTTAGGGTAAAAAGTTTCTAACTACAAGATTAAGCAAGGAGGAGGGATATGGAGATTACAGAAGTTAGGGTTTCTCTACGTCCACAAAATTCTAAAAGGCTTAAGGCATACGCAACAGTAACTTTTGATAATTCATTTGTAGTAAGGAACATCAAAGTGGTAGAGGGCAATCAGGGATTATTTGTTGCTATGCCGGCAAGAAAAATGAAACAGTTCTGCCCTCGCTGTGGGAAAAAGGTAGAGGTAGGTTCTAAATACTGCAACTGGTGTGGTGTGCAACTACCTCCACCACCTAAGGATATGGCTACAAGACAGATAATTCATCAGGATTTAGCCCATCCTATTAGTCAGGAGTTTCGTGATTATTTGCAGAGTAAAATTTTAGATGCTTATTATCGGGAAAAAGAGTCCTCAGAAAAAAAAGATTCTTCGCAATAAATCTTTTAAAATCTGCCCGGTGGTGTAACTGGTAACACACCAGAATTTGGGTCTGGGTATCTAGGTTCGAGTCCTAGCCGGGCA
>CAZESF010000102.1:0-3329 GCA_964515205.1 uncultured Planctomycetia bacterium | reverse complement strand
TGGTGGAAAAAATTGTTAATTTCATAAATCAAAGAATAGAAGAATAAAAATGAAAATGTCTGAAAATACGATGTAGTTATTATCGGTGCAGGAATTGGAGGGTTAGTTTGTAGATGTTATTTAGCAAAAGCAGGGCTGAAAGTTTTAATTGTTGAGAAGAATGATTAGGAGTTGAGATTTAACCTACGAAGTTAAATCGGAAGTTGAATTTTTGAAAGATGCGTAAGGAAAGTAAAAAGGTAATATTTTTAACAGGAGCTACAGGACTGATTGGTTCTTATTTGTTAAAGCTACTACTTGAAAAAGGTCATAAAGTTTTTTGTCTTGCAAGAAGTAAAAATGAAAAGAGTGCTGAAGAAAGAGTGATAGAAATTTTAAACTTCTGGAGCAAGGATATTTCTTTTGACCCAAAAAATTTAAAAATATTAGAAGGAGATATAACTAAGAAGAATTTAGGATTGAATAAGAAATTATTAAATCTATTAAAAAAAGAAGTAGATCAAATTTTTCATTGTGCAGCAGTTACAAAATTCAACTGGCCATTAGATGAAATAAGGAAAGTGAATGTGGAAGGAACAAGAAATGTGTTAGAATTAGGGGTTAAATGGAGTAAAGAAGGCAAGTTAGAAAGAGTAAACCATTTAAGTACAGCCTATGTTTGTGGAGATTATAAAGGAGTATTTAAAGAAGATGATTTAGATGTAGGGCAGAAATTTAATACTACTTATGAACAGAGTAAATTTGAAGCAGAGAAAGTAGTGGAAAAATATAGAAAAAAGGGATTATGGATAGATATTTTTAGACCTCCTATTGTGGTGGGAGAATCTACGACAGGAAAAATATTATCGTTTAACCTAGCATTCTATCAAGCAATCCGTATTTGGAATCAAGAGCTATTTAATTATTGTCCAGGTAAAAGTAATTATTTTTTTAATATAGTATTTATTAATGAGTTATGTGAAAGTATATATAAAATTTCTTCCAAAAGTTCAATTAGAAATAAAACATATCATACGTTTAATCCAAATCGAGTATCTTTGAAAAAGATAATAGATGATTCTAGTGAATTTTTAAAATTTAAAAAACCCAAACTCATTTCTACTACAGAATTTTTTAAGAAAAATTTGACAATGATTCAAAAAAATCTCTTGCGGTATAATTTTTTCTTCTACAATAGTCGTGTGAGATTGGATTCTAAAATGACTAATGAATATCTAAAAAAATACAATTTTGAATTTTCTAAATTTAATAGAAAACTGTTTTTTAATCTGCTAGAGTATGCGGTAAGAAAAGGTTTTTTAAAGAAAAAATGATTTTATATTCACTACCTCCTTTAGCTGTTTCTTTAGGATTATTAACATTAGGATTTTTCGTTTACACAAAAAATAAAAAAGCCAAACTTAATAGAATATTTTTTACATTATGCCTAAGTAGTAGTATTTGGCTCTTTTTTTATTCTTTAGCATATAGATGTAAAAGTGAAATGATTGCCTTTATTTGGTTAAAAATTGGTTATGGGGGGGTAGTTTTTATAGCAGTTACGGTATTTCATTATACTGTGGAGTTTCTTGGTATACATAAAATAAGAAAAGTTGTTTTTCTAAATTATATAATAGGGCTTATATGTGTCTTTTTAATATGGAATTCGTCTTATTTAATAAGAGGTATTCATAAATATTTTTGGGGATATTATCCTTTAGCTGGTCGTTTCCATCCACTTTTTTTGGCTTTTTTTATAAGTTTAGTATCAATTTCTTTCATATTCTTATTATATTTTTTATGGTTTAAAAAGAAAAAGCCCACTGGATTAAAAAGAATGCAAATTAAATATTTCTTTTTGGCTAGTTTTATATACAATTTTGCTTCTCTTGACTTTCTTCCTAATTACGGAATAACGATTTACCCTTTTGGGTATCTTCCTACATTTATTTTTCTTCTGATAATAGGGTACACTATAGTTCGGTATCACTTAATGGATATTCATGTAGCTATTACTCGTATAGGTATATTCTCTATTCTTTATGTTCTTCTTCTCTTCATCCCTTTCTATATTGGTTATCAGACAAAGTCCTGGGTTTTATCAACAATTTTTGCTTTTATTTTTGCCTCTATCGGTCCATCTATATTTTATAGATTACAGAAAAAAGCAGTGGATTTGATTTTAGCTCGTCAGCGTCGTTATCAGGGAACACTTCTTAAAATGGCAAAGGATATGACAACTGTATATGATTTATCAAAACTTCTTCGTTTAATTGCTGTGAGAGTAAAAAGAGAAGTTCGTATAAGATATGATGCGATATTTTTTCATGACCGAAGAAACAAAGTTTACTCTTTAAAATATATGTGTGGTCATAAATTGAAGAAAAAGCCATTTTTAGCATTTAAAGAAGATGAGGAATTGATTGAATACTTAAAAAATAAAGAACCTTTTCTTTATGAAGAGACTGAGCCTAAAATAAGAGAGTATTTAGAAGATGCTTTAGAGACTTCTTACAGCCTGATTGTTCCTTCCTCCATCCATGATGAATTGGTAGGATTTTTGATTTTAGGTGAGAAATTAGATAAATCTCATTATTCTATTGATGATATCAATACTTTTAAAACTTTATCGCGTCAGGCTGCTTTAGCCATTGATCACTGTTTGTTTCTGGAAGAATTTAAAAGAACCCAGGAAGAACTACTTCAGGCAGAAAAATTAGCCTCAATTGGAGGAATGGCTGATGGTATAGCTCACCAGATTAAGAATCGTCTTAATTGTTTTAATCTTATTGCTCAGGGAATAACGATGAAAGCAGAAGAATTGTCTTCCAGGTATCCTCAACTTAAAAAAGATAAAGAATTAAAGGAATTTTTTGAGCATCTTAGGGATTCCAGCAAACTTCTATTGGAAAATGTAAAACGCACAGATGATATATTAAAAAGTATTCTTAATTTTGCTAAGATTGAGGATAAGGACAAAGAATCGAATTATTTTTTTGTTAAAGAAGTTCTCGCCTCTTGCGTTAAACTTTTATGTATAAAACATACACAGGAAGAGTTTCCTCTGGAAGTAATTTTGGTTAATACAGAGATAATCTGGGGGATAAAGGCACAGCTTAGTGAGGTAATTTATAATATGTTAGATAATGCTTATGAAGCGATAGAGCAACTTTATCAGGTTATTTCTTATGAGGAGAAAAAAAGACATACTCCTAAAATTGTTTTCAAATTGGAAGAATTTCCTCAATATTATTTAATCACTATTTCTGATAATGGGATTGGTATAAAAGATGAAGATAAAGGTAAAATTTTTGCTCCTTTTTTCACCACAAAACCATCTTCTAAAAAAT
>CAZESF010000101.1:0-3408 GCA_964515205.1 uncultured Planctomycetia bacterium | reverse complement strand
ACACTACCCTAAATTCGTGATTCTTTACATCGGTGTAAAATTGAGTATAATTTAATATGAGATCGGGAGGTGGCGCAGTCTGGATTAGCGCACTTGAATGGGGTTCAAGGGGTCGCGGGTTCAAATCCCGCCCTCCCGATTTTTATTATTTTAAGG
The DNA here is from genome assembly GCA_964515205.1 of uncultured Planctomycetia bacterium. Taxonomy (GTDB): domain Bacteria; phylum Omnitrophota; class Gorgyraeia; order Duberdicusellales; family 4484-171; genus CAZBLX01. The sequence goes on along the minus strand of CAZESF010000101.1, from coordinate 3,252 downwards.
AGGTTAATATGTATAAAGGGATAGAAAGAAGAAAGTATTCACGTGTTAATGCTACATTTGTTGTAAGTTATAAACCTAAGGAAATTCGGGAAGGATATGATTTGGTGCAGACCAAAAACATAAGTCAGGGAGGAATGCTAATTACTACTAACCGATACTTTAAAAAGGGAACACAACTAGAGTTAACAATAAGATTCCCTTTTGTCCCTCAAAAAATAATAGCCACTGCAGAAGTAGTTGACTGCAAAGAGATAGCGAAAAATTTTCTTTATGAAACAAGACTGAGACTGCTTGATTTGGATGTGGAGATATTCAGGAAGATTGGAGAGTATGTAAGAAAAGTCTTAGAGAAAAAAAATAAATGAAAAAAAGAATAGGGATAATTGGATTAGGTATTGTTGGAGAAGCTACTCTAAAAACACTGATTAAATATAGAAGTTTAATTAAGAAAAGAACTTCTGTAGAGATAGAAATTGCTCAGGTTTGTGATAAAAATAAAAGAAAAAAAGAAATAGCTGATAAATTTGGTCTTTCTTTTTCCTCCAACCCTTTCTCTATAATTGAAGATCCCCAAATTGATATTTTAGTAGAGTTAATTGGAGGCTTAACTCCTGCTTATGAATATATAACTGCTGCTATAAAAAAAGGGAAGAGTGTAGTTACAGCAAATAAGGCTTTACTTGCTCAATATGGAGAAGAGATTTTTTCTTTAGCAGAGAAAATGAAAGTTAATATAGGATTTGAGGCTTCTGTGTGTGGAGCTATTCCTTTAATTAGAAGTATTAAGCAGGGACTTGTAGGATGTGAGGTAAAAAAGTTATATGGAATACTTAATGGGACAACTAATTATATTCTTTATAAGATGCATACAGAAAATCTAGAATTTAATCAGGCATTAAAAGAAGCTCAAGAGAAAGGTTTTGCTGAAAGAAACCCTTCTCTGGATATAGAAGGAATTGATACTTTACACAAACTTTGCATTTTAAGTTATCTCTGTTTTGGTATTTGGCCTAAACAAGAAGATATTTATACTCAGGGCATAAAAGGAATTTCTTACTTAGATATTCTTTATACGGAAGAACTTTCTTATCGGATTAAGCTTTTAGCCATTGCTAAGAAAAATCAAAAAAAGCTTTCTTTAAGAGTTGCTCCCACATTGATAAGAAAAAATCATCCTTTATCTCAAGTGAGTTCTAACTTCAACGCAGTATGGTTAGATACTTATCCGGCAGGTGAACTTCTTTTTTATGGAAAAGGAGCTGGTGGATTTCCTACATCAAGTGCAGTGATTTCTGATCTAGCAGGAGTAGAGCAGGAGAAAGGATTTTTTTTACAGAAAAAGGAGAAAATAGAGATAGAAAAAATTAGTAACCTTAAAACTCGTTATTATATAAGATTCATGGCTCAAGATTTACCCGGAGTATTAGCCAAAATTTCAAAAATTTTAGCCTCCTTTAAAATTAGTATTGCTTCTGTAACCCAGAAAGAAAGAAGAAAAGGGAAAATTGTTCCCATCGTTATGCTTACTCACGAGGCAGAAGAGAAAAACTTAAGAGAAGCAATAGCACGAATAGATAAATTAGATGTAATAAAACCCCCCACTCAAGTAATCCATATTGAGGATGTCTGATGTGGAATCTTTATCAAAAAATCTCATTAACATTAGAAGATTTTTTAAAAAAAGAAAGTGTCCATTTAGATATTTCTCCTCCTTTTTGGGAAATCCCTTCTCAGGATAAATTTGGTGATTTAGCCGTTACCATATCTTTAAAATTAGCCTCTTTCTTAAAACAAAATCCTCAGACGATTGCTCAAAAGATAGCAGATAAACTTAAAGAAAAATTAGAGAAAGAGATAGAAAAAATAGAGGTTGTTTCTCCTGGATTTATAAATATATTTTTTTCTTCTTCTACTTTAAAAAAATTTTTATATTCTTTACTTTCTAAAGATAAAAATATTTTTCTTCATTCTCTCCCTAAAAAAAGAATACTTTTAGAATTCGTAAGTGCTAATCCTACCGGTCCCTTATCTATTGCTCATGGAAGGCAAGCAGTAATTGGAGATACTTTAGCTAATTTTTTTGAATTTTTAGGCAATAGTGTGATCAGAGAATACTACATAAATGATGTAGGAAGACAAATAAGTTTACTTATTCAATCGGTAGAGGAAAGAATAAAAGAACAAAAAGGAGAAAAGTTTGAAATACCTGAAGATGGGTATTATGGAGAATACGTAATTGATTTAGCTAAAAAAGCTTTGATAAAAAATCCTAAAAATTTAGAAAAATTCATAATTTTCTCTATTCTGAAACAAATAAAAGAAGATCTTAAAAAAATTGGTGTAGTCTTTAAAAGCTGGGTCAGTCAGAAAGAATTAATAGAAAAAAAAGAAGTGGAGAAAGTAATTAATCTTTTAAAAGAAAAAGGGTTAGTTTATGAAAAAGAAAAAGCCTTATGGTTTTCTTCTACAAAGTTTGGTGATGATAAAGATAGGGTTCTTAAGAAAAGTGATGGAGAATTTACCTATTTTGCTTGCGATATTGCTTATCATAAAAACAAAGTAGAAAAGAATTTCAACTGGCTAATAAATCTATGGGGTCCGGATCATCATGGGTATATAAAAAGAGTAAAAAGTGCCTTTTCTGCTTTAGGATTTAATGAGAAGATTTTAAATATTATAATTGTGCAATTAGTAAGTTTGAAAACAAAAGAAAGGATGTCTAAAAGAAAAGGAAAAATTTATCTTCTTTCTGATCTTATAGAGGAAGTAGGTAGAGACACAGCACGATTTTACTATCTTACACGTCGCAATTCCTCTTTATTAGAGTTTGATATAAAGAAAGCAAAAGAAATTTCTTTTGATAATCCTCTTTATTATATTCAATATGCCCATGCAAGAATCTGTAGTATTTTTAAAAAGGCAAAAAGTAAAAGAATTCAATTTAAATATATTGATTTTTTAAATGAAAAAAAAGAAATTTATCTTTTAAGGAAACTGATTCGTTTTTATTTTTGCTTAGAAAAAATTTATTATTTCTTAGAGCCAGTATTTTTAGTTGAGTATTTAAAAGAATTAGCCGCAACTTTTCATAAATTTTATGAAGAAGAAAAAGTAATTACTCAAGATAAAAATAAAATGTATGCACGTCTGCTTTTGCTTAAAGGAATAAAAAAAATATTAAGTTGGGGATTAAATATTTTAGGAATTAAGCCTAAGGAGAGAATGTAATGAGAAAGGAATGGAAGATTAAAA
>CAZESF010000100.1:0-3443 GCA_964515205.1 uncultured Planctomycetia bacterium | reverse complement strand
CATCTATCTCCCATCCTACAAGATGAGAAGCCAATCTCACATTCTGTCCTTTTTTCCCAATAGCTAAAGAAAGTTGATCTGAGGGAACAATTACCTGCGCTCTTTTTATTTTACGATCAATCTCTATTTTAGAAACTATCGCCGGAGAAAGTGCAGCTTTAATAAATTCCTTAATATCCTCATACCAACGAACAATATCAATCTTCTCTCCTCTTAACTCCTCAATAACATTCTTTACTCGCGAACCCCTTATTCCCACACAAGCTCCTACACAATCTACCTTCTCATCCTTAGAGTAAACAGCGATCTTGGTGCGTTCTCCAACTTCACGAGCAATACTTTTTATCTCCACAATCCCTTCACAAATCTCAGGCACTTCCAACTCAAATAGTTTCTTAACTAAATTTTCATGACGACGAGAAAGAATCACCTGGGGACGTTTATCTTTTCTTACATCAACAATTAGCGCTTTAAGACGGTCTCCTAACTTAAATTTATCTAAAGGAGATAATAAATTTTTAGGAATTATCCCTTCTGTCTTTCCTAATAAATCAACAATTACACCACTTTTTTCAATCCGATAAACTAATCCTCCCATGATTTGGCCTACTTTATCTTTGAATTCATTATAAATATTGTCTTTTTCTGCTTCTCTAATCTTTTGAATAATAACCTGTCGTGCAGTCTGAGCAGCAATCCTTCCAAATTCCTGAGAAACAATCTCTTCCTCTCCAATCCATACATGAATCTCTCCATTATCTGGACTAATCTCTACCCTTACCTGTGCCTCGGGAGCTGTGATTTTGGCTATCTTTTTTGCGGCAATAACTAAAGCCTGCTTTACTGCTTCAATTAAAACTTTTTTATCTAAGCCTTTTTCTCTTTCTAATTGTTCCAAAATACTTAAAAATTCCTTATTCATTCTATTTTCTGCCTAGCAAAATTAACCAAAGATAAAGGAATAGAAATTGTTTTTTTGTCTTTAACAATTAAATTTTCCTTCTCTATATTCTCCAATATCCCCTCATAATAATTTTTTCCTTCATAAGGTGATTTCAGCCAAATTTTAAGATACTTTCCCAATACTCTTAAGAAATCACTTTTTTCTTTAAGTTTTCTATCTAAACCAGGAGAGACCACCTCTACTACAAAATCCTCTCCTAAAATATTCTCTTTCTCAAGATAAGAAAAAATAATCCTATTAACAAAACTTAAGTCTTTTAAGGTTACTCCTCCATAAGGAAAATCAGCAGTTACTTTTACAACAAAACTTCTTCCTTGAGGGAAAATCTTAAAATCTACTAAATCTAAATTTTCCTCCTTAAGAATCTCAGAAACTTTTTCTTTAATCTTCTCCTCAGTCTCTTTTCCTAAAATCATCACAGATAAAATTTAAAAATTCCTTCTGAGAAAATTTAAATTTTTCTCTGCTCTTTCTCTTCTCTAACTCTATTTTTTTCTCATTTTTATAAGTCTTTCCCAAAATAGCCAAATAAGGAATGCCAATTAAATAAGCATCGTTAAATTTTACTCCTACTGGTTCATCCCTTACATCTGTTAAAACCTCAAAGCCTCTTCTTTCTAACTCTTTCTCTAACTCCTGAGCTTTATTAATTAAAAAAGTTTCGTTTTCAACTACAATAATATCTACCTGATAGGGAGAAATATTTTTCGGCCAGATAATTCCTTTTTCATCATGATTCTGCTCCACAATCGCGCTTATCAATCTGCTTACTCCTATCCCGTAACAACCCATAACAAAAGGCTTTCTTCTCCCTTCCTTATCGGTAAAGAAAGCCTCAAGGGTTTGAGAATATTTCGTTCCTAACTGGAAAATGTGTCCTACCTCAATCATTCTCTGAAGAGCAAGTTTTTCCCCGCATTGAGAGCATATTTCTTTCTTAAAATATTTTCCACAATTCTGGCACCAAAACAACACATCCTCTCCAATCTGAGCAGGAACCATAAATTCATGAGATAGACTTCCTCCCATAAAACCAGTCTCTGCCTCACTAATAACAAAATTTAATCCACATTCTCTAAAAATATCCTGATACGCAGCAAGCATCTTTTCATAACTTAAATTTAAACCTTTCTCATCTTCATCAAAGCTATAGCCATCCTTCATAATAAACTCCTGAGTGCGTAAAAGACCAAAACGTGGTCTGGTCTCATCACGAAACTTTACCTGAATCTGATAAAGAATTAAAGGTAAATCTTTATAAGAATTTATAAATCTTTTAACGATTTCAGTAATCTCCTCCTCATGTGTAGGACCCAAACATAGTTCTTTTTCTCTTCTATCTTTAAATCTAAACATAACCTCTTCTAAATCCTTATCCCGACCGGTTTTCTTCCACATCTCTATAGGCTGAAGTGCACTCATAAGAATTTCTACTGCCCCATATTTATTCATATGTTTGCGAATAATCTCACTTATTTTATTTAAAACTTTTAAACCCAAGGAAAGATACACATAAATTCCACTGGAAATCATACAGATGTAGCCTCCTCGCAGAAGAAGCCGGTGGCTTGTGCATTCTGCCTCTTTAGGTGTCTCTTTCTGTGTAGGTATAAATGCTTTATGAAATAACATTTTCAAAAAAAGTTAGAAATTCTTCTTCTGCTACTTTCTGTGATATTGTTTTTAAAATCCTCCCCTCTTTAAAAATAACTCCCCTTTTTTTAGCAAAAGCTATGCCTATATCTGCCTGTATCGCCTCCCCTGGACCATTAACTACACATCCCATAAGGGCTATTTTCGAAAAAGGTACTTTTTTTTCTTTTAATTTTTTCTGAAATCTATTTACTATACTTTTAAGATCAACCTGACACCGGGAACAAGTAGGACAGGCTATTATCTCAGGAAAAAATTTTCTTTTCTCTAAAAATTGAACTATCGCTTTGGCAACTCTAACCTCCTGCCAGGAAGGAGCTAAAAGAGATACTCTTAAAACCTCCCCAATTCCCCCATGAAGCAAAATCCCTATGCCTAAGGAAGACTTAATTATTCCATCTATAAAAGGACCGGTAGCGGTAACTCCTATATGTAGAGGATAATCAAATTCTTCTCTAAACATTTTATTAGCCAGAACTGTAGCATAAACACTTTCTGCTTTTAAAGAGACTATTATATCAGAAAAGTTTTGCTCTTCAAAAATTCTTAGATAATTACGCACCACCTTCAACATTTCACAAGCTAAACTGCGGGTATCTTTAAACTTTCTTTTAAATCCTCCACTGTTTATCCCTACTCTTATAGAAATCTTATTTTCTTTTGCCTCTTTAATTATTCCTTTTACATCTTTTTTAGAAGAGATATTTAAAGGGTTTAATCTGATCCCATCAACTCCTGCCTCCATTGCTTTAAATGCTAATTTAGAATTGAAATGAATATCTGCTACCAAAGGAATTTTTAAAACTTTTTTTAATTTTTTAATTAT
>CAZESF010000099.1:0-3466 GCA_964515205.1 uncultured Planctomycetia bacterium | reverse complement strand
CTTTAATATAAAGAGGCACCACAGGAATATTTAATTCTTTTATAAGAATTCCCACGCCTTTTTTGAATTCATCTATTTCTCCGGTAGGAGAACGTTTACCTTCTGGAAAAATACACAAGATTTTAGAGTTCTTAAGAATATAAGAGCATACCCTTAGGGCATCTATTAAGTTAGAGGCAGTATCAAGAGGGATTAATCTTAAAAGTTTATTTGCCCATTTGATAAGAGGATGGTGGAAATAGATACGATAGCCTAAAAAATAAGTGTTAAGAAGAAGAGGAAAGGGAAGAGAGGAGGCGATAATAAATCCATCCAGATAACTGGTATGATTGGAGGATAAGATAAAAGGGCCACATCTGGGAAGATAGTTTTTATTTTTTACTGTAAGAGAAAAAAGAGTGTGGGTAGCAAATTTTAAAATAAGATAAAGAAAAAAATTAATGATTTTCTGGGATAAAGAGAAAGAAAGAGTTATAGAATTTTTTATTTTTTCCTCATAAGGTTCTTTTAAAATCTCGCTCCAGTTCACGGTTATCTTTTCTTCGCTATAAACGAAGTTTTTAAGCTTTTCCAAGATGTCTCGGATAGTAAAGACACCGATAAGTTCTTCTTCTTTCAGTTTTATTCCTAACTCTTTCTGAAATCCTAAGAGAAGTCCAATCTGTTCTAAAGAGTCTAATCCCAAATCCAGTTCAAGATGGTCATCTAAGTTTATTTCTCGGTTTAATTCTTGAGAAAGATATGCCATCGCTTTTCTACATATAGGTAAAGAGAGAAGTTTTTCATCCTGAGGAGTGATTTTTTTTGTCTCTTTCTGGGATTTTTCAAGAAGATAGAATTTTTCTTCTATCTTAAATCGTTGAAGTTTTCCCAGAGCAGTTTTGGGAAGAGGCTCACTGATGATTACATATTGATGAATTCTTTTATAGGGAGGCAGTCTCTTAGAAAGATTTTCTATCTCCCAGCGTATTTTTTCTTTAATTTGGGTAAGCCCTTGCTCTTTAAAATATTCATAATCAGGAAAAACCACCGCACATAATTTTTCTTCCGGTTTTTTAGAAAGAAACACGCAGATTTCCTTTATATAAGGGCTTTTTAAATAGGAGGATTCAATCTCTTCAGGATGAATCTTTTTCCCTGAACTTAATGTGAGAGTTTCTGTTAATCTTGCCTGGATGAATAAAAAACCATCTTTATCAATGAATCCTACATCTTTAGTGTAAAGCCAGCCTTCTTTTATAGTATTCAAGGTGAGTTCCTCTTCTTTATAATAACCGCGCATAATGTTTTCTCCTCTCACCAGAATTTCTCCCTCTCCTTTCTCATCAGGATTTTCTATCTTTACTTCTACCCCAGGAATAGGCAAGCCTGCAGAACCAAATTTAAATTTATGAGGTAGGTTAAAACTTACTACTGGGGAGGTTTCTGTTAATCCATAGCCTTCAAGAAGAGTGAACCCCCATTTATAAAAATCTTTTGCTACTTTGATATCTAATTTAGCTCCTCCGCTAACAAAAAGACGAACTTTAGAAAATTTTTTGTGTAAAGGAGAAAGTAATATTTTTGCCAAATTTATATTCCATTTTCTTAAAGGTAAAGAGATATTTAGTAAGGGATTAAGCAGAAACCAGAGAGGATATTTTTTAAGTTGTGATAAGATTTTTTCATGAAAAAGAGAAAAAAGGCGGGGGACTCCCACAAAAATAGTTACTCCAGTTTTTTGAATACATTCTAAGATTGCTTCTGCCTCGATTTGGGAAGGATAACTTATTTTTGCTCCTGAAAGCAGAGGAAGCAAAAGGTTAGTTAGAAAAGGATAGCTGTGATAGAGGGGAAGAACAGATATAAAACAATCCGTTGGCTTTAAAATATTAAGTTTAAGCAAAGAACGCATATTAGAAAGTAAATTGCGATGGGTAAGCATTACTCCCTTAGGGGTGCGGGTTGTCCCTGAGGTATATACTAAACAAGCGATATCATCTTTCCTGACATCAGAGAAGTCTACTTTTAGCTGGGTATCGGTTAATTTTTGAAAAAGATTATCTTCCAATACAAGAATTCGACAATCTGTATTTTTGGTTATCTCCTTAGCTTTTGAATAAAGATTAGAGGTAGTAAGAAGAAGTTTTGCCTGAGAGTGAAAAATAAGATAATTTAACTCCTCTTCTGTAGCTTGAAAATTTAAGGGTAAAGAAATTGCCTTAATATACATAACTCCCATAAAAGAGATGGGCCAGAAATAGTTGTTTTCTAAAAAAATAGCTACTTTATCTTGAGGATTTATTCCTTTTTTAAGAAGAAGATTGCCTAAGGTTATTGCTTTCTCATAAAGATTTTTATAGCTTAAATATTGATATTTACCATTCTTTTTAAAAAATAAAGCAGGAGCCTCTTCTTTCTTAGTGGCTGTTTCCTTAAAAATTAAAAATATATTATCTTGTGCTTTCTGCATAGATAGTTTAATTATATCAGAAAAATCTGTTAAGTTCTAAAAATAAAATTTTTTACCCATCTCTTTTCATGCCTACTTTAATAGAAAAAAATATTTTCTATCCCTCAATTCATACATAAATTCAAGGAATTTACTACAGATAGAGTTAGGAAGTCATGTGGTAGATTTAAAAAGTTAAAATGGGATTGAAGCTATATCAATTTTGGGGACGCAATCTTCATATAAACTTACTTGACGATTTCTTGTCTGCTTAATATAATTAAATACTGTCTGTCCCCATCGTCTAGCCCGGATAGGACTCAGGCCTTTCGAGCCTGTAGCGCCGGTTCAAATCCGGCTGGGGACGCTTTCCAATCATGTGCGGAATAGCTGGTTATATTGGGGAGGAAAAGGAGATAAAGTTTCTTTTAGATGTTCTTAAGCGTTTAGAATATCGGGGTTATGATTCTTGTGGAGTTGCTGTTGAAGGGGAAAATTTTTATTTAAAAAAAATTAAAGGCAAGATAAAAGAGTTAGAGGGAAAAGTAAAATCAGTTAATTTCTACAGAGGAATTGCCCACACCCGTTGGGCGACACATGGCAAACCTACCTCATTTAATGCCCATCCTCACTTTGATTGTAAAAGGGAGATTTTTTTAGTGCATAATGGGATTATTGAGAATTATATGGAGATAAAAAAAAATTTAAGAAAACATCACTTTAATTCTCAAACAGATACAGAAGTAATCGCCCATTTTTTAGAGGAACTATTAGAAAGATATAAGTTTAAAGAGGCAATTTTTAAAATGACTGAGTTTTTAAAGGGAAGCTATGCGCTCTGTCTTTTTTTTAAAAAAGATAATCATTTAGTAATAATAAAAAAAGATTCTCCTTTATGTGTGGGAAAACTTAAAGAAGGATTTATAGTTGCCTCAGATCTGCCGGCAATTATTCCTCTTACAGATTGTGTTTTTATTTTAGAAGATGAAGAGATAGGTTTTTTAAAAAAGGATGAATTTGAACTTTTTGATTTTA
>CAZESF010000098.1:1414-3473 GCA_964515205.1 uncultured Planctomycetia bacterium | reverse complement strand
GAGTTATTGATGTAGTTCCTGGAGTACTTGGAGGAGCTATTGACGCAGTTACTGGAGCAGCTTCTGGAGCTATTGACGCAGTTACTGGTGTAGTTGGAGGAGTTATTGATGTAGTTCCTGGAGTACTTGGAGGAGCTATTGACGCAGTTACTGGTGTAGTTGGAGGAGTTATTGACGCAGTTCCTACGGTTACTCAAAAAGCCGTTACTTTCTTACATAATCATATCACTGCTCCTCTAAAAAGATGGTGGGCAGAGAGAGGAGAAAAGAATTCTGAGCAGGAAGAGAGTATTACTCAGTTTAATAAAATTAAGCAGGAGATAGATAATGCTAAGATTAATGTAGCTTTTGCTGAGAATAATGTAACTTTCTATCGAAACGAGGCATTAAAATACTGGCATTTTGAAGAAGAGAATGGTAAGATCACTTTTATTCCTAATGGTTATGAAGCAATTATGAAAAAGAAAGAAGAGTTGGAGGGAAAACTTAGAACAAAAGAAGTAGAATTAGATAGATATTTTACTCGGACGTCAGGAGAGAAAGGTGATATCCTTTTTTATAAACTGGGAGTGAATAAGAAGAAGGCAGATAATGTATTCAACGAATATAAAAAGTTGTATGGAGAGTATGCAGAATTTATAAACAAATATTTTGAGGAGAAGGAAGATTCTAACGGTAAGGTGAGTCTGGTATATAAAGTTTCTCCTGAGGCTGAAAAGGCGTTAGAAAACTATTTTGATGCACTGGATGCTTATAATCAAGCAAGAAGCAAATATAATCAAGTAATAAGCAAATATTTTGATACACAAAAAATTAAAGTTAATTTTGGGAAAGGTCAAGTTAAAGAGATTTCTTATGTGCATCTTCAAAATACCGAGGGAATTATAGGGGTAGAAGAGAATAAAGTTTATACTGCAGAGAAAATTAAAGATAATGCTTATATATTAAAAGAGGGAGAAAAACCCATTATTCTTTTCGTGGTAAAAGAAGGAGCGATTGTTTCTTATCATCATCTTCCTTCCTCAGGCGCATATATTCTGAAAGAAGAAAATGGAATTAAAATAATAAATAATAAATCAGGTGATTATACTCAGATTGTGATAAAAGAAAATGGAGAATTGGAGATTTACAATTATAAGGCAACAGGCTATAGGATGTATCCGGATGGGATGTATCCGGGAAAATTTACTGTTTCTCCAGATAATATTAATATGAGAGATGATATAGATTCTCTCCCTGGGATTGTTGATATAGAATTTGCTTCCCATCCCAGATATTTCTCAAGTGATTATACCCCTGTAGGAATTTTAGAATTTAATACGGAAGATAGAAAAGGGCCAGATAATATTAAATTTATAAGCACAGGCTTTTCTGAAGAAAAAGGATGGTTAGGAGGAGTAATAGAAAAGATTAAAGAAGGTTGGAATCATATGATTTTTGCTCTTGATGCAGATTCTGGTTCAATTTCTTTAACTGCAACAAATACTGATAAAGGAGTTATATATAGTATACAGAAGAAGAAAGATAGCAAAGCACCTATTTCTGATGAAGATGCTAAGGTTAAGACAGGGTATGGGATTTATGATATTCCTTATATAGATGACTATTTTCATATTGGGAAGGTATTAGTGGAAATGAACCCCCTTATTCCTGTTACTCCGGGCAAAATGATGGTATCGCGTTCAGATTTATCACCTGAAGAAAAATTATTTCATTTTTTAACCCCCAACTCTGTAGATTATTATTTAAGAGTAGAGGCGTGGAAAAATTATGCTTATGAGAAAAATAAGGCAGAAGGGATAAGTTTGGATGAGGATAAGCTTTATGCTTTAGAGGAAGGTATGTCTTTAGAAAATTTAGATAAAAATACAGTCAATGGATTACTCCAGATGAGAGAAGAAGGAAAATATATGTATTTCCCTGAAGCCTATACTATAGGAGATGCAGTATGCGATGGCACCTTAATCGTGGTGACTGCAGCTACTCTGGGTAGTGGAACTCCGGAAGCTGCTACTACAAGAACAGGAATAACAGGTGTAGATATAGCAGCAGAATCAGC
>CAZESF010000098.1:0-1314 GCA_964515205.1 uncultured Planctomycetia bacterium | reverse complement strand
AGCAAGAACAGGAACAAGAGTGGCTTTAGAAGGATTAACAGAGACAGGAGTAAGAACAGGAATAACAGGTGTAGATATAGCAGCAGAATCAGCAGCAAGAACAGGAACAAGAGTGGCTTTAGAAGGATTAACAGAGACAGGAGTAAGAGAAGCAGGTAGAAGTGTTGTTAAAAATGTAGTTTTAAATATAGAAACAAAAGGAGCAAATACCTGGCGGAGTTTACCAGCAATTACCCGTTCTTACGTTGTAGGAGCAACCACTTATCCTTTAGCTGATAATGCGATTTCTTTAATTGAGAAAGGAGAGCCTCTTTCTTTGGAAGAAACAATAAACTCAGCAAGAGTAGGAGGAGCAATAGGAGTTATTACTTACGGAACGCTTAAAGGATTAGGATTGGGAATTTCTAAGGCTTATCCTGAAGCAGCAGAAAGAGTAGTAAATGGAGGAAGATTTAATCCAGAAATAGCAGAATTAGAAAGTAATCCTTCCTGTTTAGGAATAAGAACAGTAGAGGAAAGAGGAATAAAAAGTCTTCCTCGGTGGGTAGTTGAGAAAGGAAAAATTTGGGGCAATAAGGCAGCAGAGAATTTAATAAGAGGAGCTGAAGGCGGTTGGTGGATAAAGACTCCTGAAGGCAGGTGGATAAGAATAGAGAATTTTCAGAAGGGAGCAATTTCCGGTGCAGATTTAATTGCTCCTACTTTCAAAAAAGTGGCAAGTTTTACAGCAATTGGTCCAGCTTTTACTATTGCCGGAACTGGTGTTCAATGGTTGTGGGATTTAGGAGCAAACTTAAAAAATGGAAGATTAGAATTGCCCGAGGCAAAATGGACAGGAAAAGAGTTAGGATTAAATTATATAGAGGGAATGCTTTTAGATACAGCAAGTTTTGCTAAAATGGGTGTGTATTTACCTTCTCTTTTAGGAACGTTTCAGGCTCCTTTAGAGGCAACTGCAGAGGGAACTGTTTCAAGAGCATTATTTTCTTCTCATCGTATAAGCAATATCTTTCGCACTGCCTATCGGGGATTAATAAAAAGAGATTCTCAGGCAATAGCTGAGTTGGCAGAAGAAAATTTAATAAGAGATATGGGAAGAAAAGGATTAAAGGAAATATGGAGAAGTGAAGGAGCAAAAGCATTAGTTAAGGAGATAGGAAGGAGAGGAATAGACGGAATAGATAATGCTTTCTTTGTTACAGGAACAATTCAGGTTACAGGTAAAATTTCTGAAGAGGTTCTTAAAGCATTGGGAGTCAGTCCTGCTACAGCTAAAGAATTAGGAAGAGAGGCAGGCTTTATCAGTTTATTCTT
>CAZESF010000097.1:0-3485 GCA_964515205.1 uncultured Planctomycetia bacterium | reverse complement strand
TTTTAAAATCCAGTAAGCTTTCGCTGTTCTTATTACAGGAATTATTTTTATTCCTTTTTTTATACATTCTCTTATTTTTTTTAACACAGAAGCGTTATACAAAAATTTATTCTTTTGAGGTTGAATATCTCCCCAACATATACCTATACGAATAAAAGAAATATTCAAGTTTTCTATATTGATTAAGCCTTTCTTTTGATAGTGAAAAATTCCATAGAATGTCCCCATTTCTCCCCAAAGATTTTGGAAATGAAAAAAAATGGAAAAAATAAAAAGAAACAAAGTCCGCAAAAAAGAGATTATTTTTTGTTTTCTTCTCATATTATTTTATTTTTTAAGTTCATTTTTTTTATTTTAATTTATTTATCTGGCTTCGCCAAGGAAAAATTAGCAAAAGCATAGTTTTGAGTTTAAAAAATAACAGGACTTAAGAAGTTTTAGTATGTGCAACGTTTATAAAATAAAAGAAACTCCGCTCTCTAAGCCTTTTGAAATATCTTACCAAATTTAATAAACCTGCCAAATAATTCCCTATGAGGACATCCTTAAAGGGCTGGGGTTGGGAAATTTCTGAATTTCCCTCTTCCGCTGTAATATAAAATTTGGAAGCCACCGATATTCTATTTAGAGAATTTTTTCGTTACTATTTCTTTTATTTTTCTGCTAACTTTAATAAATGCCTCTGGCGGAGAAGAACTACCAGGCCGGCTACAATAGATAATTTTTTTCTTGCCCATCTTTAATATATGAGGATAACATCTCTCACCCTTCTTAGGACCATAGTAATTTTCTAACTGCATTATTTTCGTCCCCTCAATAAGATTTTTTAAATCAGTTATTTCCTGGTTTGTTAACTGTGCCTCTTCTGTTACTAAATCCTCTTGCCTCCAGCAAGGATATTGCTTAACCCATTGAGCACATTTCTCTTTTATCTTTGCATAATCCGTATGTGTAAAAATTATTTTTGAGTTTTCAATCCGCACATCATAATAACTTCCTTCAGTAGTATAATGATAACTTATAGAAATTTTTTGAGATTGATTTGAATATTTTTGAATACAGCCTGTAATAAAAATAATGTTTGCAATTATTAATGCAAAAATTCCATAAGAGAAACTTTTTTCTATCGCCATAAATTTATATTTTCCAAGGCAGTTTTAAATTAAATATCATTTTTTGCTTTCATACTTGCTAATGACTCGAGCTCCTTTAATTCTTCCAGTATTAAGTAGTAGTTGCTTACTCCTTTTTTAACGTGTTCAATTTTAGGAAAAGACACAGAAAGGGTAATTTTAACAATTCGAAAGGCAAGTTTTTTATTAAGCTCTTGCTGTTTTCTTCTTACAATATCACCTATCATTTCCCAGGATATTCCTATACTTTTTACTTCTTTCTGCAAACCCTGAATCTCTTTACTTACAGCATCCCAATCAGCTTCCTTGTTTGTCTTTGCTGCTTTACAAAAAGACCATAATAGTAATTTGCTAATAAATGACCCTGTTTTAGAATCTCTTTTCCAAATTCTAATGCCTTTTTTCTTTCTTCTGTATTAAATTGCTCAGTATTAATATTATCTACCATCATTTGGAGACCAGATACAAAAGCCTCCTTTTCTTTCTCTAAAGCCTGCGTCATAAAAAAATGCTGTTTTTTATAATCTTCTAAATAATTTAAAATTTTCAAAGCGTTCCTTTTTGTTGCCTTTTCAGAGTTCAAATAATCTTTAAGAATCCTGCAGATATCTTTCTCTATCTTAAGAGCTATCAGATGTGAGAGTATAGAATTATCTTGAGAGATGTGAAGGGTAAAAGTTAGTAAGGATAAATATAAATCAATAGCTTTATCAAAATCTCCTTTCTTCTCAAGGTATCTGCCTTTTAAGAGAAGTAAATCTGAAAAATGGCTAATTTTCAAAAATGGGGGTGGGTGTTTTTGCATAAGATACTTGTATTTCTTACCAAAATCAAAATCGCACTTTTTAAGCAAAACTCCTTTTTTAAACTCTTTAAAACACACCTCATTCTGATTTAAAAGCTCTTCCAATTCTTTATCTTCCTGCCAGCCATTTTTTATCACTCTTCTCATTTTTTTACAGCTTCTCCTGCCTTTGGATAGTGCATTAACTCAAAAGTTTTTAGATAATATACAGCAGCATTTTCTACTGTAATATTATCTATGTTCTTTTGCTGAGCAGACAAATTAGTATTTAATGTCAACATGTATATTAATAGATTTAAAATCATTCCTCCTTCTAATTTATTCATCTGACCTCTTTTTTATTTCTGTTAGACAAAAATTATTTCTATCTTTCCCCGCCTAACCTTGCAGACTGAAATGTTTTGTTTCCTAAATAATTACAACACCATCTTCTACTATCTAAAACTCATTCTCTTAAATTATCCTTTATCCTCAATCACTTCTATTTTTCAGAGATTTATAAACTATCTTCACACCAGCTATCATTTTTTCGGAAGGTTAACATAAGAGGTCTCTGGTAACTGTTTTTAAGAATTTCTCAATTATTATCAATATCTTCAAAATAAAAATCTTCCTCAAGGGGTGGATACTGTAAAGGTGGCTTTCCTATCTTCTCTAAAATAAAAGGATATTTTTGATGCGGGGAGGCTTCCTCAATCTTTTCTCTTACTACAATAAACTGCCACATATCTCCATAATCAAACAAAAAAAGCATCTTTTCATACTCATAGAAGACATCTTTTATTTTTGTCTTTTTAACCCCCTTCCTATTAAGAGTAGGCTCGCTTTCTCCTATGTCTACAAACAGTTCATAAGAATCAAAAGAATCATGATAATTATTAATATTACTGTAAAAGCCAAAACAATGATCAAAATAAAAATCAAATGCTTTCACTATGATTCGGGCAAAAGTATAAAGAGATTGTGTTTCCAGTATTGCTATTTTTCTTTCTACATTAGGTGTGAAATCATCTCTACAAGCCTTGGAAGGAGTATTTTTTATATAGACTCTGAAAATAAATGCTTTTTTATTCTTTTTTTGCATAAATAATTCTCTTCAACTAAGTAATAATTATCCTTCTTCTATGTAATCAATCTTTATTTAAAATATCTCCAATGTCAGAAATTGTCAACAAAAAATATTATTAAATTTACCAGTTGTATACCCAGTGAATGCGATAAAGCTGATTTAATTTGTCCTTGCTATGTTTGCTTAAACAATTTTATATTACTCCTCTAAAATCTTTTCCGCTTCTTCTCTGTAGGCATCCATTACATAGGGAATCCCAGAAATTTTTGCTGCTTCCTCAGTTAAAGCTATTAAATCAGAGCGAGATATAGTTGAAAGTTTAAAGTTTCTGCTTCCTGCCATCAGTTGTTGTAAGCCTGTTTTTATCTTTTGAGAAAATGTATACATAGCTATTGCTCCTAAAGGAATCTCTTTAATTTCTGCTCCATATTTTTCCTTTAACTCTTCATAACAGATAAAGATTTCCTCAACACTATTT
>CAZESF010000096.1:2085-3679 GCA_964515205.1 uncultured Planctomycetia bacterium | reverse complement strand
TCGAGGTGGTACTTTTTCATTAAATCATAAAGGGTGGGGCGGGATATATCTAAAAGTTTTGCTGCTAAAGAGACGTTGCCTTTTGCTTCTTTAAGTGCCTTTTTTATAAGCTCCACCTCCAAAGCACGCCTTGCTTCTTTAAGGGAAGTTTTTGATATTTCTTCAGCTATATTTACATCTTTCTTTTCTCCGATTTTCCCCTCAAATCCTAAATCTGAAGGAGTAATGAAAGAGTTATCTGCCAGAATCAAAGCGCGCCGAATTCTATTTTCCATCTCTCTTACATTGCCCGGCCAGGAATAATTTAACATTAAATTTTTTGCTTCCTTGGTGAATCCTTTTATTTTCTTTCCTCCTGCCTCCTTCCTATATTTATTCAAAAAATAATTTGCCAAAAGAAGAATATCATCCTTTCGTTCCCTTAAAGGAGGAAGATTAATATTTATTACACTCAGTCTATAATATAAATCCTCACGAAATTTGCCTTCCTTAATCCTTTCCTTCAAATCCTGGTTTGTAGCGGCGATTATTCTCACATCAAGTTCTATAGGAGTATTTGAGCCTACACGTTCAATAACCTTCTCCTGCAAAAATCTTAAAATTTTTACCTGCAAGGGCAAGCTCATCTCGCCAATTTCGTCTAAAAATACTGTTCCTTTATTGGCTACCTCAAGTTTCCCCTTCTTCTGGGTATAAGCATCAGTAAATGCCCCTTTTTCATATCCAAATAACTCACTCTCCAGTAAATTTTCAGGAATTGCTCCACAGTTAATAACCACAAAAGGATAATTTTTTCGTGGACTTAAATTATGAATTGCACGTGCCACCAACTCCTTTCCTGTCCCGCTTTCTCCGACAATTAAAACCGTTGCCTCAGTTGGTGCTACTCTTCTTATCATCTGAAAGACTTTCTCCATTAAAGGAGAACTGCCCACAAGATTTTCAAATTGATAATCTTTTTTAAGTTTTTCTGAAAGCCTCTGGTTTTCCTTTTCTAAAGTATAAATATAATAGGCTCTTTTAAGAATAACTTTAAATTCTTCAATCTCTATGGGTTTGGTGTAATAGTCAAATGCTCCCTTTGCAATTGCCTCAAGGGCAGTCTCTTTCGCATCATCAGCAGTAATCATTATCACCTTAATAAAAGGGTCAATTGATTTAACCTCATCCAAAATATCTAAACCTTCCTTATCCAGTTGAGCAGTTAAATTAATATCTAAAGCTACAAGAGGCGGTTTATAATTATGAATAATTTTGTAGGCATTTTCCTTATCCTGAGCAGTAAGCACTTCATATTCAGAGCTTAGTGCCCACTTAAGCTGATTAAGTAATCCTAAATCGTCATCAACAATTAGTAATTTAGGTTTCATTGTAGTATAGTCGATGGTCAATGGTCTATAGTCAGTAGTCATTTGGTACGTAGATAATTTCTAAATGCATGTGTTAAGACTAATAGATACCGAGCTTTCCTCAACTGACTGATTAAACCAAACTGCTCACCTCTTGGAAACGCTTCAGTTAAAGCATATATTTCACTGGCAAATTTAACTGATTCCTTCCAAATTTTTAATCTTTCAAACCTAAACCCCATCGC
>CAZESF010000096.1:0-1985 GCA_964515205.1 uncultured Planctomycetia bacterium | reverse complement strand
TATTGACCATTGACTCCTCTCATCAACCCTCATCTGCGCACAAACAGGAAGTATAATCCTAAATATTGTCCCCTCATTCTCTTTACTCTCTGCAGAAATTGCGCCTCCCAAATTCTCAATAATCATCTTTGATTGATAAAGACCAATTCCTAAACCTTTTTTCTTTGTGGAAGCAAAAGGCTTAAATAATTTATTCTCCAAAAAATCTCCTGACATACCACAGCCTGTGTCCTGAATAGATAAAATAACCTTTTCTTTTCCTGATAATTCTGCTTTTATAGTGAGTGTCCCTTCATCCTTCATTGCCTCTAAAGCATTTACTATTAAGTTAAATATAACCTTATGGAAATAGTAAGGGTCAACTTCTATCTGAATTGACTTATCCACATCAAAAATCACCTCAAATTTTTTCAATCTTTCTTTTAGCTGAGTTAACACCTCATTTATAATTTCATAAAGAGAGACTTCTTTCTTTTTCATCACCAGCTCTCCACGCAAAGTCTTAAATTCCTCAATTAAAGCAAGCATCCTCCCAACAGTTGTCTCCAGGCTGAATATAGCATCTTTTCTAAATTGAGGATCTTCAAATTTATCCTTATTAGCAATCAAAAGCTTTAAGTTACTCACATAATTTTTCACATCATGGATAATGAAAGAAGAAATTTTATAAATAGACTCTTTTTTTTCTATCTCTCTTAACCTCTGATGGTGCTGGGAACTTAAAATTACACTGGAGGATTGCAAAGAAAGTAGTTTAAGAAGCTCCTTTTCTAAAAATGTCGCCTCTTTCTCTGTGGATATCCCAATTACCCCAATAATTCTTTTATCTCCATATAAAGGAGCGATTAAATCTATATCATTCTCTTTAAAAAATTTATATACCCGGGAATATTTATGCCCAAATCCTTTCTCCACAAATTCTAATAAAGTTAAAGGTTCAGCATATCTTATAAACCAGTCAGAAAATTCTTCCTCAAAAGAAAAATTCTCATCAAAAAGAAAAATTTTTACAAAACGTGCTCCCAAAATCTTGCAGATAGCCTGCTCAATCGTATCTTTTAGCTTACTCCATTCAGTAGTTAAAGAAATTTTATAAGTAAATTCCTCCCAAAGCTTTTGCCAGTCATATTTTTCTCGAGAGAGACTTTTTAAAAGAAAAGTTTTTATTCTTTCTTTAATGGAAGAGGAGAAAATTAAAAATAAAAATGCAAGAAATAAAAAAATCGCCGTAAGAAAAGAAAATAAAGTTTTTAAATTCCAACCAAAAAGCTGAAACAATTTAACAAAAATCCCTATAAAGAAAAGATAACCCCCAATAAGAAAAAGAACTAAAGAGGTATGAATTGCTGTCTCTTCTTTTAAAGGATAAGCGACTGTTTCTTTCTGTGAGAGAAAGAGAAAAAGAAACCCTCCTGTTAAAGTAGTTAAAGAAGTGATGAATAAAATTTTAGGAGCAATGTAACCAAATATAACCGCATAAACCCCCAGGAATATATAGGGAAGAAGAAAAACAGCTGCAGTAATCAAAAGCAATCGCATATATTTTGTCTTAAGATAATAAAGGCTTCTTTCAAAATTTGAAAGAGTAATACTTAAAGAAAAAACCTCAACAACAAAAAAATATCTCGCCAATTTAGAAAGCTGGATAACTCCTGAAGTATCAGTTAAAGTAAAAAAAGGCTTAATCCACCAGAGAAAGAGAAATACTAAAGATAGGAAAGCAAATAGAGGAGAAACTAAAACCCTACTGAAGGTGTATAATCTTTGAGGCAGGAAAGATATACTGGTAATTAGCCAAAAGATGCTTAAAAGACAAAAACCTAACCCCAAAATTCTTTGAGCAAAATTCAACTCAAATACCAAGGAAAACTTTGCTATCTCCAAAATAACAAAAGTCCAAACAGATACCCCCAACAAAATCTCAACGATACTTTTACGTTTAAAAAGATTAAATGTAGAAAACCCCAAAAGGAATATAGAAATAA
>CAZESF010000095.1:0-3731 GCA_964515205.1 uncultured Planctomycetia bacterium | reverse complement strand
AAGAGCCTTATGAAATTTATATCGGTCAAAAACTCTATTTACCTAAAAAATGACCGAAAAAGAAAAATTTTCTAAAATAGAGATCTACAGAAAAAAGGAAGAAAAATTAAAAGAAGCAAGAGAGGAATTACCAGAATTAACAAAACTTGAATTTCCTACAGAAAGACCAGAAAAGAAATTAGGAGTTACTTTAGAACAGCTTTTAAAATTAAGATCTTCTGAAAGACCCGAAGATCTACTTTTTGTTGAAAAAAGAAGATTGAAAATAAAAGAGAAGTTAGGAAAAGAAATTACAAAAGAGGAAAAAGAGAAAATAGAGCATTTAGAAAAAGAAGTTGAAAAAAGAAAAAAAGAGTTTATAGATTCAATTCTTACTTTGATTTTATACGAAAAAGGTCTTTCTGATATGGACCCATATGTAAGGCGGTACACAGCTGAATCTCTTGGAGAACTTGCTAAAGTAAACCCAAAACTCGCCTCAACCTTATATTTATACGAAAAAGGTCTTTCTGATAAGGATGAATGGGTAAGGCAGGGTACAGCTATATCTCTTGGAGAACTTGCAAAAGTAAACCCAAAACTCGCCTCAACCTTATATGAAAAAGGTCTTTCTGATAAGGATGAATGGGTAAGGCAGGG
This sequence comes from uncultured Planctomycetia bacterium, assembly GCA_964515205.1. Taxonomy (GTDB): domain Bacteria; phylum Omnitrophota; class Gorgyraeia; order Duberdicusellales; family 4484-171; genus CAZBLX01. The sequence goes on along the minus strand of CAZESF010000095.1, from coordinate 3,092 downwards.
TACAGCTATATCTCTTGGAGAACTTGCAAAAGTAAACCCAAAACTCGCCTCAACCTTATATGAAAAAGGTCTTTCTGATAAGGATGAATGGGTAAGGCAGGGTACAGCTATATCTCTTGGAGAACTTGCAAAAGTAAACCCAAAACTCGCCTCAACTTTATATGAAAAAGGTCTTTCTGACAAGGATCTAGATGTAAGGCGGTACACAGCTAAATCTCTTGGAGAACTTGCAAAAGTAAACCTAGAACTTTACAAAACCTTATATGAGAAAGGTCTTTCTGATGAGGATCCATTGGTAAAGCGGTACACAGCTGAATCTCTTGGAGAACTTACAAAAGTAAACCCAGAACTCGTCTCAACTTTATATGAAAAAGGTCTTTCTGATGAAGATCCAGATGTAAGGCAGTGTACAGCTGAATCTCTTGGAGAACTTGCAAAAGTAAACCCAAAACTCGCCTCAACCTTATATGAAAAAGGTCTTTCTGATATGGACCCATATGTAAGGCGGTACACAGCTAAATCTCTTGGAGAACTTGCTAAAGTAAACTCAGAACTTTACAAAATTTTATATGAAAAAGGTCTTTCTGATGAGGATTCAGAGGTAAGACTGCGTACAGCTAAATCTCTTGGAGAACTTGCTAAAGTTCAGAATTTTGAAATGCAAAGAGAATTTGAGAAGATATTGGATAAAATTGGAATTAAAGAAAAACTATTCACCAACATTATAGCAATGAATTTAATCCTTGAGAAAAAAGATCTAGGAGAACTAGTTTTAAAATATATTCCTGAATACAGAGCAATAAAAGAATATTCAAAGGAAATAAACAAAGAACTTCCTGAAGATAAAAAAACAAAAGATCCAGATAAATTCTGGCAAACCTATGAATTTGAAATAGCAAATCTATTATCTATAGATTTAAAAAAAGGTTCTCGTCTAATTAATCTAAAACTAAAGAATTTTGGTTTCCCAAGAGTAGAAGGATTTTTCAAAGCTACAAAAAGAGTCTATCTTTCAGATAAAGTAAAAGAATCAATTTCTAAAGCTCTACCAAAGATTAAAGACCTAGATCCAGAATTTTTTGGCTCTATTTTAGAAATAAGTGATGCCTATCTAAGAATGGGATTTGAAAAAGATCTTTTAAAAATCTTTGAAAAGATCAAAGAATCAGAAGGAACTACCTTTGAGAAAGTTATTGATTCTTTAGGAAAAACTATCCTAGAAAAATTTTCTAAAAAACTTGGGATTAAAACAGAGATCAAAAAAGATGCAATTCTAAAATGGAACTTAGAATATCTACCAAAACTATTTCTAGCTGAAGCTAATTATAAACCAGAAGATAAAGAACTTTTAAAACTAATAATGAAAGTATCTTTTCAAGAAGAAGATTTTAAAGAAGTAATTTTTGGTAAATTAGAAGGTTCCTATCAAGAAAACGAAATAGATTGGCTAGAGGAGATTGAATCCTACAACAAAGATCTAAAAGAGCTGTTTCTCAAATCTAAAATAGATTTTGAACTCTGGTATAAATGGCCAAAGAAAGAAATCTTTAGAATAGGAGCTGAGAAAAGAGTTAAACAAGAGAAAAAAGCAAGATTCAATCAAGAGCTATATGAAACTATTGTGGCCCTTCTAGGATCAAAAAAACTTAAAAAAGAAGGTATCCTTTCCAAAGAAGAAGCAAAAAATATATTTAAAAGAGTATTTAAAAAATATGGAATTCAATTTAAAGACAATAAAATCTTTAAAGGAAATAAAGAACTAAGTTTAAAAGATCTTGAAATTGTTCTTTCAGAATTCAAAAATCTAATTGAAGAAATCCATAAAAAAGAAAAGGAAGAGAGAAAAAAACAAGTTTTAGGAACTTCTTTAGATCATCTTAAAGGACTTCTAACAAGAATTCCTCATTTAGAAAAAGAAATAGCAGAAAAAGGTTATGAACTTTCTGTTTCTCTTTGGCAAAGAGAGCCAGGCTATGATATTTTTCAAGGAAATTATACTGATTGTTGCATAGCTGTTGAGAATTTCAACAGAGGTGCAATCCTTGATTATCTTATTGATTCAGGACTTCAGATTGTTGAAGTAAAAGATGAAACAGAAGGAAAAACAATAGCTCAGACCTATCTCTGGATTGCTTCTGATGAGAAAGGAAATTTAAATCTAATTTTAGACAATGTTGAAATCAATGCAGATTATCTTGATATATCAAAGGAGATAAGAGATCATCTATTCAAATATATAGAGGAATTTGCAAAAAAACTTTCTCCAGAAGGTAAAATTAAAAAGATTCTTTTAGGAACAGCCTTCAATGATATTCCAACTGAAGATCTTGAACCAAAGACATTTACTTTAAAAAAACTTGGCGGTTCGCCAAGAGAAGATGAATATTTAGATGCTATTGGGTCGTTAAGAACAGATCCTGGAAAAGGAATAAAGACAGAATTATTCATTGTTAAAGATCTAGAAAGACTTCCCAAAAAACCAAAACCAATTTCAGTAGAAGTTTTTCCTCTGACTGAGATTTCAAAAAAAGAACTTTCAGAAATTTATGAAGTTGAAGAACTTTCATTTCCTTTTCAAATGAGAGCAACTCCAGAAGATCTTTTAGAAACATTAAAGAACAAAAAAGGAGTTCAGCTTGTTTTAAAAGATGAGAAAGGAAAGATAGTAGGTTATCTTTGTTCAAAACCATTGGTTGATGCCTTTAAAGAGCTTAAAGAATATGATGAAGAACTTTCTTCAGAACCAAATACTTTGTATATTGAATCAATAGCAATAAGACCAGAAAACAGAAGTTTAAAAGCATTTTTAAAATTATCAAAAACTCTTCTTAAAGAAGCAAAAGAAAAAGGTTACAAAAAACTAACAGCCTATGCTAGAGTTCAAAACAATCTTTCCTCTCTTTTGCAAAAACTAGGCGCAGAAAAGAAAAGAAGAATAGAAAATTGGCTAGATACAGGTGAACCTTTTGATTATTTAGAGATAAAATTAGAAGAATAAAATTTTGACAAAAAATAGATAAAGAGCTAATATAAAATAAAGGAGGTGAAAAATGGGTAAAAAGTTTTTGATTTTGATTTTATCTTTTGGATTT
>CAZESF010000094.1:0-3830 GCA_964515205.1 uncultured Planctomycetia bacterium | reverse complement strand
ATTTAATCTCCTTTATTCTTTCTCCCACATCATAAATATGCAGATAAAAAAGAGGACGAGCAGGAGTAACTCTTTCTATGGGTAATTTTGCCAACCTTACTCGGTAATAATAAACCCCTATCCCTGCAATAACAACTAAAATACTTAATAAAACAATAATTTTTTTCTTTCTCATTCTTCCTCCTCTATCAAGTTCCTAACTCCCAACTTTCTAAATATCTTTTTTGTTTTTCAGTTAACCTATCAACCTTTACTCCCATTGATTTAAGCTTCAGATGAGCAACTTTTCTATCAATCTCTCGGGGTACAGAATAAACTTTTTTCTCTAAATTTTTATAATTTTTAGCAATAAACTCACAGGATAAAGCCTGATTGGCAAAACTTAAATCCATAACTTCTGCTGGATGCCCTTCTGCACAGGCTAAATTTACAAGTCTACCATCTCCTAAAACATAAATTCTTTTCTCTCCTTTTTTAGAAGAAATTACATATTCTGTAACTAAAGGTTTTATCTCTTTTTTTCTTACTGCCAGTGCCTTGAGTGCCTCCAAATCTATCTCCACATTAAAATGACCACTATTTGCTAAAATCGCTTTATCTTTCATCAACAAAAAATGCCTTTTTCCTATTACTTCTATATCTCCTGTTGCGGTAACAAAAATATCACCAATTTTTGCTGCCTCCAAGGAAGATAAAACCCTGAATCCATCCATTACCGCCTCAAGTGCTTTTAAAGGATTAACTTCACAGACAATTACATTTGCTCCCAAACCCCTTGCTTTTTTTGCAATTCCTCTTCCACACCACCCATAGCCAAAAACAACAAAATTAGTACCGGCAATTAATTTATTCGTTGCTCTTATTATTCCATCAAGTGTAGATTGACCTGTCCCATAGCGATTGTCAAAAAGGTGTTTTGTATAAGCATCATTTACAGCGATTATCGGATATAATAATTTTCTCTCTTTTTCTAATGCTCTTAATCTAATTACCCCGGTAGTAGTTTCTTCAGTTCCTGCCCAGGGAAGGTTTTTTAAAGTTTTCTTTTTATGAATTGTGGATACTAAATCTGCTCCATCATCTAAGGTAATTTGAGGGTGAATCTTTAAAACTTCCTCTATATGCTGATAATAAGTTTTTTTATCTTCCCCTTTATAAGCATAAACTTCAATTCCATAATCAAAAACCAAGCTTGCCGCCACATCATCTTGAGTAGATAAAGGATTGGAAGCGCAAAGTCTGATATTTGCTCCTGCCTCTTTCAATGTTATTACTAAATTCGCTGTCTCTGTAGTTACATGAAGACAACAAGATATATTTACTCCTTTCAAAGGCTTTTCCTTCCTAAATCTTTCTCTTATTAATCCTAAAACAGGCATACGCAGATCTGCCCACTCAATTCTTTTTCTACCTACTTTTTTTAAATTTTTATCTTTAATATCGAATCGCATTTATTTAAAATTAAAAAATCTTCTCAATTCCTCAACTTTATCTAAATTCTCCCAGCTAAACCCTTCCTCTTCTCTTCCAAAATGTCCATAACAGGCAGTTTTTCTATAAATAGGCCTTAAAAGTTTCAAGTGATCAATTATTCCTTGTGGAGTTAAAGGAAAAATTTCTTTTATTGCTTCAGCTAATTTCTCTTCATCTACTTTTGCTGTGCCAAATGTATTCACCATAATTGCAACAGGGTCTGCCACTCCGATACAGTAAGCAAGCTGAATCTCGCATTCATCAGCTATTCCTGAGGCAACAATATTTTTGGCAATATATCTTGCCATGTAAGAAGCGCTTCTATCAACCTTTGTAGGATCTTTTCCTGAAAAACAACCTCCCCCATGACGCGCCCATCCTCCATAAGTATCTACCATAATCTTTCTTCCTGTCACTCCTGTATCAGCTACTGGTCCTCCAATTTCAAACCTTCCTGTGGCATTAATAAAAATTTTTGTATTTTTATTCAATAGCTGAGGAGGAATTACGTATTTAATTACTAATTCTCTTATATCTTCTCTTAATTTCTCTGTTTTAACTTGATGATTATGATGTGCACCAATAATTACTGACTCAACTCTTTTAGGAAAATTATCCTCATACTCAATTGTAACTTGAGACTTACCATCAGGACGCAGATAATCCACAAGTTTTTTCTTTCTTATATAAGCTAATCTTTTTACTAATTTATGAGCAAGCATAATGGGTAAAGGCATAAGTTCTTCTGTTTGTCTACAGGCATAACCAATCATCAATCCCTGATCCCCAGCCCCTCCAACATCTACTCCTCGCGCAATATCTGAAGATTGTTCCTGGATTGCGGTAATTACTCCGCAACTTCCATAATCAAATCCCATATTAGGATCATCATATCCGATATCCTTAATTAAGTTTCTCACAATCTGTGGAATTTCTATATAACAAGAAGTGCTTATCTCTCCAGCAATATAAATCATACCCCGTGTTACTAAAGCTTCACAGGCTACTCGTGCTTTAGGATCTTTCTCGTAAATTGCATCTAAAATAGCATCAGATACCTGATCACAGATTTTATCAGGATGTCCCTCAGTCACTGATTCAGAAGTAAATAAATACTTCATTTCTCACCTCCGCTTAATTCTTTATTTATTTGAGAAAACTCCTCAAGTTTAGGTAAATCCTCCAATGAATTAAGGCCAAAATATTCTAAAAACTTTTTTGTCGTCACATAAAGAAACGGTCTTCCCGGAACCTCCTTTTTCCCTCGAATACTTATAAGCTCTAAATCTAAAAGATGATGAATTACACCACTACTATCTACTCCTCTAATTTCTTCTATTTCCAGACGTGTTATGGGTTGACGATAAGCAATTATCGCTAATGTTTCCAAAGAGGCTCGTGATAATTTTTGTTTATTTCTCTCTTTGTATAATTTTTTTATCCATTCTTCATTAGCAGAATCAGCACACATTCTGTATCCTCCAGCAACTTTTATGATAGAGAGTCCAGATTCTTTTGATTTATACTCCTCAGCTAAATTATTAATAGTTTCTTCTATCTCTTTTTTATCTTTTTTTAAAACTTCGGCTAATTCCTGAAGAGATAAAGGTTTATCAGAAACAAAAAGCAATGATTCAACGATTGATTTAATATTCATTTCTTCTCTGGTAATAGATTTGATTCAATAATTCTTCAGAAGAGGTAATTTTAGGATTTTTCTCCCATGCTTTTTTAATCATTAAATCTGCCTCTCCTGAAGAATAACCCAGTCTTTTTAAAATCTTTTTAACTTCCTCATTAATCTCCTTCATAGATACACCTTCAATCTTTCTTTCTCTATCTTTTATCAAGGCAAATCTTCCCACTTTTCCCTGTAAAAAAGCAATGATTTGCTTTGCTTTTTGCTTACCTATACCCTCAAGACTATTTAGAAAATCGACATCTCCTTCTTCAATCGCTCGAGCGATAATTGAAACGGGCCTCGCAAATGCTTTCAAAGCTGTCTGAGGCCCTATTCCACTTACAGTAATGAATTTTTCAAAAAAATCTCTCTCCAACTCTTCAGTAAATCCTATCAAGATAGGAAGAGATCTGTTTTTCTCAATTTGAAAATATTGATAAATAATTAATTCTACTTCTTCATTCAAATTTTTATCCAATTTATTACAAACAGCTTTGGGAATATTTATCTGATAACAGATACCTCCTACATCTACACAAACATAGCTTTCTTTTTTCTCTACTAATTTACCTTTAATTTTTCTGATCATAGTGATGAGAAAAAGCTACAACCAAAGAAAAAGCATCTGCAACATGATTTGATTTAATCTTTTTTTTCAAAAATACATTCTCAATCA
>CAZESF010000093.1:0-3967 GCA_964515205.1 uncultured Planctomycetia bacterium | reverse complement strand
TTTGAGGAGTTAAAATGGAATTAAAAGTAGATCAATTTTGCCGACGCAATCATCAGTGATTAAATTCTTGATTTAATATATTTCTAAATATAAAATAAATAAGGAGGGTTTAAATAAAATAAATTAATGAAATAAGAAAGGAGGAGGAAAGATGGCGAAGGATCTTTTAATAGGAGTCATAAAATCTATTCTAAACTTAATCTTTTTATGTGGAGGAATACTATCCTTAATCATTGCTCTCTTCTGTTTTATCAAACCTTCGCTCCTGAAACAGTTAAGTAGTACAAGCCAAAAAGTTTTTATTAATCTTGAGGACATCATGATGAAAAACAGCAAAGTCTGGGGGGTTATTTTTCTTGTTTTAGCTCTACTTCTCATCTATTTCGGCATTACAGTGATGAGCCTAATCTAATGAATAACATCTCTATTATTGGTGCAGGAAGTTGGGGGACTACACTAGCGATTCTTTTAGCAGAAAAAGGTATAAATGTGCAATTGCATAGTGTATTTGAAGAACACAATAAAAAAATGCAGGAAGAAAAAGAGAATAAGCTATTCCTTAAAGGATTCAAATTTCCCCCTTCTTTGCAAATTAATTTTTCTTTAAAAGATACTTTAAGAAATGAAATTATTATCATTGCTATTCCCGTTAAGTTTTTAAGAAAAGCATTAAAAAAAATAAAGAAAAACTTGGCTGATAAAGACAAAATTTTTGTAAGTGTAAGTAAAGGAATTGAGGCTAAATCTTTAAAAAGACCATCACAGATTATTGAAGAAGAAATTGGTAAAGTAAAAATTGCTGTTTTATCCGGTCCTAATATTGCTTATGAGGTAGCACGCAAAATTCCTTCTGCTTCTGTGGTTGCCTCTTACTATAGAAAAGTTGCCTTAAAAATTCAACAATTATTCACCACATCCTTTTTTAGAGTATATACTCACTCGGATGTCATAGGAGTAGAATTAGGAGGAGCTTTAAAAAATATAATTGCTATTGCCTGCGGAATATCTGATGGATTAGGTTTGGGAACAAATACTAAAGCTGCTTTAGTTACTCGGGGTCTTGTAGAAATTGCTCGCTTAGGAAAAAGCCTTAAAGCTAAACCAGAGACTTTCTGGGGAATAAGTGGGTTGGCAGATCTGGTTACTACCTGTTTTTCTCCTTACTCCCGCAATCGATTTGTAGGAGAGGAGATTGGTAAAGGGAAAAAGCTGAAAGAAGTAATAAAGAGAATGAATATGGTAGCTGAAGGAGTAGAAACAGTAAGATCTGCCCATAGATTAAGTAAAAAATTAAATATAGATATGCCAATTACTCACCAGGTTTACCTTGTTCTTTACAAAAATAAATTTCCTCAAAAAGCAGTTCAGGATTTAATGAGACGTCCTTTAAAAAAAGAAAAACTTTTTTAATAATGTATCCTTAGATAAATTCACGATCGTGAATCCATATGTGAATGTTGTAACTTGGCAAAATTTTTGAAAATAAAGTGTAAAATAAAGCGAGTTAATAGAGAAAATTCCTTAAATACGCTTACAAATTAATTCTGTGGGTTGAATTGGTTTTTCTATTGTAGTAATTTTTTTAACATTTTGTTATTGTAACAACACAATTAAAAAAAAATTTGACATTCTTATTGGGTTAAGATATATTAAATTAATGCATAAAAGATTACTTTTTCTTTTTTCTTCTTGTGGGATAATTTCCATTATTCTTTGTTTCTTTTCTCCTTCTCTCTTAATTAAATCTCTTTTCTTTTTCTTAATTTTAGCTATATTCATAACATTCTTAAAAGTTTCATCTTCCTCTGAAGAAAATTTAAATGAAAAAATAAAAGAAGTGAATGAATTAAGTAAGATTAAGCAGAAATACGATGATTTTTTTCTTCGAATTGAGGAATTGGCTAATTCAATAGAAGATATCTTACAGAAAACAGAAAGTTTAAATACTATTTTTCAAAGTATATCTACAGCTACAAGCCAGATTACTCAGGGAGCAAATTTTCAAAACACACAGATTCAGGAGAATTCAAAAAAATTAGAAGAGTTCTCCCAAGGAATAAAAAATACAGTAAAAAATATTGAGTTAGCCTCAAGTAGTTTAAATATCATTACACAAAACTCTTCCTCTGCACAAAAATTATTCAAAGATACCTTTTCTTTTTTAGATATTTTAGTTAAAGATTTGGAAAATTTAAAAAAAGCAATTGATAATTTAAAAAATAGTTTCATAGAAGTAAATCAGATAATTGAGGTAATTACAAAGATTTCTGACCAGACCAATCTTTTATCTTTAAATGCAGCGATTGAGGCAGCCAGAGCTGGTGAGGCAGGACGTGGATTTGCGGTAGTTGCTGAGGAAATAAGAAAATTAGCTGATAGCACTGCTTCAGAAAGTTTACGTATCAGAAAGATTATTGAAGATGTAAATAAAAGATTGGAAGTGGTAAAAAGTTCTATTGAGGAAGAGAGTAGAAAAGGAGAAGAAATAGGCAAATTCTCACAAAAAGCAGAAAAAGCAGCAGGAGAAATAAATAACTCTATCACAAAGATAAACTTAATGATGGAGGAAATTTTTAAAACCTCCTCCTCTCAGCTTAAAACAGTTGGGGAGGTTAAAAGAAAAATGGAAGAATCATCAGCAATTATTGAAGAACAAAGTTCTTCTACAGAAGAGATTACTTCCTCTATCGAGGAGGCAACTACTTCTTTAGAGGAAGTAGTAAGGTTGAATAGTAAATTGAAAGAGAAGATTGATTCTTTAAAAAAGGAGGGGGAAAAATGAAAGAATGGAGTCTTGATGAGCTTAAAGAAAAATTAAAAATGTTTTTGGTTGAGGATGAAATAAATAAAACGATAGAGGAAGCATTAAAAAAAGCAGATCTACCCCAAAAATTATCTTATTCGAAAGAAGAAATGCATAAATTATTAGATGTATTAATTGAGCAGGGTGGATTTGTGGAATTTGTAGCCAGGAATTTTAAAGTGAAAGTTTTGTTAGAGAAAAGTTAAAAAAGGAGGTGTAAGATGGCAACAAAATTAGGAACTGGTTTAGCAAAAGGGGAAGACTCAATTCAAGTAGCAGAACAGGCAGTAAAGGAAGCAAAGCAAAATTTAGGAGAAGAAAGAGTAGATTTAGCTTTAGTATATTGCTCAACTAAATATGATTATCAAAAGGTAGTAAACACTGTACGTCAGCTTACTAATGGTGCTCCTTTGATTGGATGCTCTACAGGAGGAGAATTTACAGAGAAAAGAGTAGAAAAAGAAAGTATAGCTGTGGGGCTCCTGCATTCTGATGAGATGAAATTTTTCACTTATCTAGAAGAAGGTTTAAAAGAAGACGATGTGGGAACAATTAAAAAATTAGCTGAAAAAAGACCTCAGGTTTCTTCAGATTATCCTTTTTTGGGAGGAATACTTCTTATTGATGGATTGGCAGGAAAAGGAGAAGAAGCACCGGTAAATTTCTTCAATATGTTAGGCACAGATATTATTTTAGGTGGAGGAGCTGCTGCTGATGATTTAAAGTTTGAGAAAACCTTTGTCTTTTGCAACGATAAAATTGCCTCCAATGCTGCCTCTTTATGTTACATTCTTTCCAAAAAGCCACTTATTACTTCTGTAAGGCATGGACATGCTCCTTTAAGCACTCCTTTAAAGATAACAAAATCTAAAGGTAATGTGCTTTACGAGGTTGAAGGAAAACCAGCCTGGGATGTGTGGAAAGAGTATACACGAGAAGATGCAAAGAAATTAGGTATAGATGTAGATAAAATTTCTACTCCTACAGAAATAGGCTCTTTTTTGATACGTTATGAATTGGGAATTCCTGCAGGCAAAGGTTATAAGGTGAGAGTTCCTTTAAGTAAAAATGAAGATGGTTCTTTAAATTTTGCCTGCACTATTCCTGAAGGAATAACTATCTTCATTATGAAGAGTCCTAAAGAAGATCAGGTTTTTTCTGCAC
>CAZESF010000092.1:0-3993 GCA_964515205.1 uncultured Planctomycetia bacterium | reverse complement strand
TCTACTACAGGAGAAAAAATATCAATCTGAAAATTATTATCTTTATTCTGAAGTAGGGAGGCAATTCTTTCCAACCCCATCCCAGTATCAATATTTTTCTGTGAAAGGGGTAAAAGTTTTTTATCTTGATAATTAAACTGGGTAAAGACTAAATTCCAAACTTCAACAAAACGACCGCAAGAACAGGCAGGTGAGCAAGTCTTTCTCTTGCATCCATAATTTTCTCCTTTATCAAAAAAAATTTCTGAACAGGGGCCACAGGGACCTTCAGGGCCTTCAAGAGGAGCATTGGCCGGCCAGAAATTTTTATCCATCCCTAATTTAACTATTTTTTCTCCAGATACACCAATATAATCTTTCCATAAAGAAAATGCCTCCTCATCCTTCTCATAAACAGAAATCCACAAATGCTCCTCAGGTATATTCAAAACTTTTGTGAGAAATTCCCAGGCAAATTCTATTGCTTCTTTTTTAAAATAATCACCAAATGAAAAATTGCCCAGCATCTCAAAAAAAGTATGATGAAATGGGGTTTTGCCTACTTTTTCTAAATCATCGGTTCGCAAACACTTCTGACAGGATGCAGCTTTTTTTACTCCTTTTTTTTCTCCTAAAAAATAAGGTTTAAATTGTTGCATTCCTGCAGAAGTAAAAAGGGAAGTTTTATCCTGAGGAACCAAGGAATCAGAGGGAAATATTTTATGATCTTTTTCTTTAAAAAAGTTTAAAAAATATTCTCTTATCTTAGATGTTTTCATAGGCTTTTTCTATCTCCTCAAAATCAAAACCTCGCTGGTAAAGATAACGAAAAATTTTTCCTCTATCTTTTTTTTGTTTCAGTTTAATAATTAATTCTTTAAGAATTTTTTGAGTATCAACTGTTGTCTGTAATTGTTTAAATGTCTCTTCAATTATTGAAGGTTTGATTCCCAATCGTTTCAGTTGGAAATTAATTAATTTTTTTCCAAATCCCTGCAACAATTTTTCTTCTGCATATTTTAAAGCAAATTTTTTATCATCAATAAAATTATTTTCTTTAAGATAATCAATAACTTTCTTTATTACATCAGAAGAGAATCTTTTCCTTTTTAAACGAGTCTCAACCTCCCACGAGCTTCTTTCCCGATATTTTAAAAGTAAAAAAGAATAATTTAAGGCTTTCCTAAATTCTTTTTCTTCCAACTATCTTTCTTTAAGAACAAAATATCCCCGGTCTGTCTTTACCAAACAATCTCCTTTTATTTGAGAGGTTAGTCTTTTAAAATCCTCTTTATCCCTAACTCTTTCTCCCTCTATTCTTAAAATTACATCCCCTATCTCAATGCCACTTTTCTCTGCTGGAGAATCAGGTTCAATATCCACAACTACAACTCCTTCATTTTCTTTAATCCTATATTTTCTTTTAAGATAAGGAGTAATATCCTCTACTCTTAGCCCCCTAAATTCATATCCTTCTTCCTCATAATAGGCTAATTTCTCTATATCCTCTGGTCTTTTTCCTACTTTCACTCTAATTTCTTTTTTTCTTCCTGAGCGCAGAATAGTTAAAGTAATTATCTGGCCGGGTGTGGTTCCTGTAACTTCTCTTACTAACTGACGACTATCTTTAATCTTTCGGTGATTAAATTCTAAAATCAAATCTCCCTCTTTTATTCCCGCCTTAGAAGCAGGAGAATTTTTAAATACTTTCACCACAATTACGCCTTTTTTCTCTTTTATCCCAAAGTAACTTCTTAAATCCTCATTTAAATTCTGAATACTTATCCCTAACCACCCATAAAGAATCTTTTCTCCCCGAATAAGCTTGCCCAAGATTCTTTTTGCTTTATTTATGGGAATGGCAAAACCTATTCCTTCATAACCTCCACTGGTAGTAATAATGGCAACATTTATCCCAATAACTTTACCATTTAAATCTACAAGGGGTCCACCACTGTTTCCTGGATTTATTGCTGCATCTGTCTGAATCAAATCATCATAGAATCGTTCTCTTTTCCCTATAGGAGGAAGATATCTATGTAAAGCACTAATTACCCCTACTGTAACTGTGGGCTGAGGACTCTCAATAGCAAATCCAAAAGGATTGCCAATTGCTACCACCCACTGACCAATTTTTAAATTATCTGAATCTCCAAGCTCTGCTACAGGTAAATTATGTGCATCTATTTTTATCACTGCTAAATCACTTCTTTTATCCACACCTTTAACTTCAGCTTTAAACTCTCTTCCATCAGGAAGCTTAACTTTAATCTGTGTTGCTCCACTGACGACATGTTCATTAGTAAGAATATATCCCTCTTTATCAATAATCACTCCACTTCCTAACCCTACTCTTTTATATTCTCGTTCCGGAAACTCTCCGAAAAATTCCTCAAAAAAACGACGGAAGAACTCATCTTCAAAAGGAGACTCAAACCTCCACCCTTCAATTTTTTCTTTCACTACTGTACTTATGGATACAACTGCTTTCCCCACTTTCTCAGCAACATCAATTGTTGCTTTCTCTAAATCTTTTATTCCCTGGGCAAAGACAGAGAAAATAAAAAAACAACCTAACCAAACAAGAACACATTTTTTCATCTTCCCTCCCTATTTCATTAAAGAAGATACCTCCTTCTCTATTTCCTCTTTAAGTTTGATATTCTCCTTTAAAGCCTTTCTTAAAGTCTCCTTTCCTTGAGCTAAATTTTTATCCTTGTAAGAGAACCAACTCCCACTCTTTTTAATTATCCCGGTCTCTAATGCGGCATCAATTAAGGAAACCTCATAGGAAATTCCCTCATCATATCTGATTTCAAAAACAGCTTCTTTAAAAGGAGGGGCAACTTTATTTTTTACTATTTTTGCTTTTATCCTTGCCCCGATTACTTTTCCTGAAGAATCTGTTATTGTAGCTATTTTACGCAAATCAATCCTTACAGAAGAATAAAATTTTAAAGCCCGACCTCCAGGGGTAACCTCGGGAGACCCAAACATTACTCCAATTTTTTCTCTTATCTGATTAATAAAAATCACACACGTTTTAGATTTACTTATTGCAGCAGTAAGCTTTCTTAATGCCTGAGACATAAGACGCGCCTGAAGCCCAATTTGTGCCTCTCCCATCTCCCCTTCAATCTCAGCACGCGGAGTCAAAGCAGCTACCGAATCAACAACAATTAAATCCACAGCATTACTTCTTACCAGTGTTTCTACAATCTCTAAAGCCTGCTCTCCTGTATCTGGTTGAGAAACCAATAATTCCTCTAACTTAACCCCTATGGTTTTTGCATAAGTAGGATCAAAAGCATGTTCAGCATCAACAAAGGCAGCTATTCCTTTGTTTTTCTGTGTCTGAGCGATAACAGTTAAAGTTAAAGTTGTTTTTCCACTTGATTCAGGACCAAAAATCTCCACTACTCTTCCCCGAGGAATCCCCCCTACTCCTAAAGCCTTGTCTAATAAAAAAATTCCTGTAGGAAGTGCTTCAATATCTAACTTTGTTGTTCCTCCTAACCTCATTATTGCGCCTTTACCGAACTGCTTTTCTATTTGTGCAATAGCTGCATCTAATGCTTTTCTTCTTTCTTTCCAATCATCTTTAATCTTCTCCATAATATACCTCCTCATTTTTAAGTATTACATTATAAACATCCTTAAAAAAATGTCAAAACCTAAACTCTTTTCTCTTAAGAAGCTTAATTATATTACTTCTATGTCTTAAAATAATAAAAAGAAACAATAAAAAAGAAAAAATTTTAATCTCTGAAGGTAATTTAAAAAATAAAGTGGATAAGAAAAATAAAAAAGCACTCAAAAGAGAAGCTAAAGAGACGATATGAAAAATTAAAAAAATTAATATCCAGCTAATTGCACTTATCATTAAAGGGAAGAAAAGTAAACTGTATTTGGTTGCTAATCCAGAAATTACCCCTAAGGTAGTAGAGACTCCTTTACCACCTTTAAATTTTAAAAAAAGACTCCAGTTATGTCCACTAACTGCCAAAATTCCCG
>CAZESF010000091.1:0-4091 GCA_964515205.1 uncultured Planctomycetia bacterium | reverse complement strand
ATGCCCTGTTTGTCTATTTGTCAAAGAAAAAGTGCGAAAAATATTTTACACTACCTTACAAAATAAGAAGTTGCTTCTTTTTTATTTTAAGGTAAAATAATAAACAAGTATTATGGCTCAAGTAAGTCTGAGGAACGTTACTAAAATTTACAACAAAGATATTGTTGCTGTAGATAATATTAATTTAGGTGTGGAAAATAGAGAATTTGTAGTTTTAGTAGGACCTTCTGGTTGTGGAAAATCTACGACGTTAAGAATGATCGCTGGATTAGAAGCTCTTACTTCTGGCAAGATTTATATTGGAGATAGATTAGTCAATAATGTTCCTGCCAAAGATAGGAATGTAGCTATGGTTTTTCAAAATTATGCTTTGTATCCTCATATGACGGTTTATGAAAATATGACTTTTGCTTTAAAATTGAGAAGATATTCTAAATCAGAAATTGAGAAGCGGGTTAAGGAAGCAGCTTCTATTTTAGGGATAGAGCATTTGCTGGATAGAAAACCAAAGGAATTATCTGGAGGAGAGAGGCAACGAGTAGCGGTAGGAAGAGCAATTGTGAGAAAACCACTCGTATTTTTGTTTGATGAGCCTTTAAGTAATTTAGATGCAAAAATGCGTATTCAGATGCGTGCAGAACTTAATAAACTTCATTTGAAAATTCAAACGACAATGATTTATGTTACTCATGATCAGGAAGAAGCGATGACTTTAGGAAGTAGAATCGCGGTAATGAAAAATGGTAAAATTTTGCAATTCGATACTCCTTTAAATATCTATGAGAAGCCAGTAAACAAATTTGTGGCTGAATTTATTGGTTCTCCAGCAATGAATTTTATTTCCGGAAGAATAATTAAAAAAGAAGGAAAGCTATTTTTTAACGAAGGTAATTTCTCTTTGGAGATACCTCAAGAAAAATATGATAAATTAGTCAATTATATAGATAGGGAGATAATTTTAGGAGTTAGACCAGAGTCTATTTATGACAAACGATTTTTAAAAATTCCTGAGCAGAAGAATGTAGTTAAGGCACGCTGTGAAATTTTGGAAACTATGGGGGCAAAGAATCATCTACATCTTTCTTTAGGGAATCACAGTATTATAGTTGTGGTAGATGCAAACGATAAACCCCAAAGGTTTTCTTTAATAGAGATTGTTTTTGATATGAGGAAAGCAGTTTTTTTTGACCCCTCTACAGAAAAGAGCATAATTTAATCTTCAATGGATATTATTTTTTCCCTTCTGGAATGTGCCTCTCGTCCAGATGAAGAAAATTTTTCTAATTACTTCTATAAAATTGGTTTTGATAACAATAAGTTCCGTTTAGGTTGGGTTATCCCTCCTTTATGGAAAGATATTAAAAATTCTCTGAAAGAAATTAGACCTTTTTTAAAAAAGAGAAAAAAAATTGTCTTTGTAGGAATGGGAGGTTCTATCAATGGAGCAAGAGTAATTTCTCACGTAGATAAGAAAAGAAGATTGTATTTTTTAAACAATTTAGATCCTAAGAATTTAGAAGAAGTTATGGAAAATATTAGATTAAGAGAGACATTAGTGGTTGCTATTTCTAAATCAGGAACTACGCAAGAGACACAGCTTTTAGCTAAAGCAATGAAAACTTTTTTGGGGAAGAGTTGGAAAAGTCATTTTCTTTGGTTGAGTGATCCTTCTTCCTTCAAAAAATTAGATGAATTAGGATGGAAAGGATGTAATAAATTTCCTATACAGGTTAACGGCAAAGAAGATATTGGAGGTAGATTCTCCTCCCCTCATACTTTAGTTTTTCTTCTACCATTATTCGTTATTCTTGATCAGGATTTTGATAAATTAGAGAAGGTTTTTGCTTGTTATCTTCATTTCTTAGATAGATTAAGAAAAGAAGCAGCAGAATTAGCTCTATTTTTTAAAAGAGAAAAACAAGCCTTTTTTAATATTCAAGTAAAAAGAGATTTTCAAATTCCTTTTACAACTTGGGTTACTCAACTTTTCCAAGAGTCATTAGGTTCAAAAAAAAGAGATTTCTTTGTAAAAACAATGATAGGAGAGAAAAATTCTTTTTTAAATATTACTCTACCTTTGAAAGTTGCCGATTCTGTTATATATACTATGAGCCTTATGTATTTTCTGCAAACTTTTGTGGCTTTGTTTTCTTTTTATAAAAAAATAAATTTTGTAAATCAGCCTTATGTAGAAAAATATAAGAATAAAGTTAAAGAGTTGAAAGAAAGACAGCTGGATATGCCTTTTTCAAAACTTTCTTGCCTTCCTTCGCTAATTGGAAATAAGTTAGACAAACATAAAAAGTTTATTGAAGTTATAATTTATGCCTATCTAAAAAATGAGGAAGTTGATTATATAAAAAAAATGTTAAGGAGAAAGTTTCCTTATGTTAAATCATTTGTTTTTGAAGGTCCTGATTGGAATCATCACTCTTATCAGGCTGCCTTTTTGGATAAGAATACTCTTTATGTGATAGGGTTAAAGAAGTCATATTCTTCTAAATTAGACAGTAGTCTAATAGAAAATAATGTCTCTTTTTTGAAACGGATTGGTTTTGCCACCTATCTTACTCTTTCCTCTAAGTCATTGATTTTTTCTTTTTAGTTGTTATAATAAAAAGCTATGGAAGAAAGAAGAAGGTATGTAAGAATTGATTTATGCACGCAGGTGGAGTATGAGATTCTTCCTATGCAGTCTCCGTTTAAAGCAGAGAGTAAAAATATTAGTGCAGGTGGACTGTGTCTTTTGGCAGATAGAGAGATATCTCCCGGTACTATTCTACGTTTGAAATTTTATCTTCCAGATAAAGAAAAAACATATGTGGAATCGTTGGGAAGAGTAGTATGGCAGAAGAAAGAAAATGGAGGGTATTTGACGGGAATTGAATTTAAGAATATAAGTCCCCACCTTGAATTAAGACTAAATATGTTTGTGCTCAATTTTCTTAAAGAAATGGAAGACTATTTTAAACCCTCTTAAGAAGGCATTCCTTTTTTACAAGAAAAGAGATAATTGTGACGTTAGTTGAAGAGGTTTTAGAGACAATAGAAAGATATAATCTTTTAAAGAGAAAAGAAAAAGTAATTCTTGCTGTCTCAGGAGGCCCAGATTCAGTAGCAATGTTATTTCTTTTTCTAAGGATAAAAGAAATATTCAACTTAAAATTAGTCTGTGTTCATTTCAATCATGGTTTAAGAAAAGAAGCAGATGAGGATGAGAAATTTGTAAAGGATTTATGTAGTTCTTTGGATATTAAATTTGTTAGTGAGAAGAAGAATGTAAAAGAGTTTTTCAAAGGAGATTCTTTAGAACAAACAGCAAGAATTTTACGTTATGACTTTTTTCTAAAGATAGCAAATAGTTTAAAAATAAAAAAAATATCTTTAGCTCATACTAAAGATGATGTGATAGAGACAGTTTTGATGAGAATTATAAGAGGGACAGGTATTCAAGGTTTGCGAGGGATACTTCCTTTGAGTAAAATTAAAGGGAAGATTTTTATTAGACCCCTTATTGAAATAGAGAAGAAAAGAATACTTGATTGGTTGAAAAAAGAGAAAATTAGCTATCAAATAGATACTACTAATTTTGAAGATAAGTTTTTCCGTAATAAAATAAGATTAAATGTATTGCCTCTTTTAGAGAAATTAAACCCTAATATAAAAGATACTCTTTTTAATTTAGCGCGCATCTCCAGTTGGAATCATAATTTTATTACCCAAATTGCCCAGAAGGAACTATCTAAAATAAAAAGAGGAGAAGGAGAAAACTTTTTGATCATAGATTTAGAAAAGATAAAAGATTTACACCCCTTTTTACTTCTGCAAGTTTTACGTTTAGCAATTGAGGAAGTAAAAGGAAATACACGTCGATTAGACTGGCGTCATTTTGAGAGTATCTTAAAAATTCTTCAGAAAAAAAGAAGTTATTTAAATCTACCCGGATTAATTATAGAGATAAGAGAAAAAAAACTTATTTTAAAATCTTTACAAGGAGTGAATTTTAGATATTTATAATTTTTCTTAATTACATTTGTCTTTTTAATTCTTGATTTTTTTCTTGTTTTATTTAAAATAAGGATAAGAGGAGG
>CAZESF010000090.1:0-4135 GCA_964515205.1 uncultured Planctomycetia bacterium | reverse complement strand
CGGGTTTACTGAAAAGAAATTATAAAGTGGGTATTTTAGATGCAGATGTATGTGGGCCAAATATTGCCAAGATGTTTGGGAAAAGAGAAAGGCTTGAGGCAGTAGATTCAAAAATTAAACCCTTAGAAATTGTGCCTAATTTAAAAATTGTAAGTATGGCTTTAGTCTTAGATAATGAAAATCAACCGGTAATCTGGCGAGGACCTTTAAGAACAACTTTAATAAGACAATTTCTGGCAGATACTTTATGGGGAGATTTAGACTTTTTAATTATTGATGCTCCTCCAGGAACAGGAGATGAGCCTTTAAGTGTGGCACAATTTATTCCTGATATCAGTGGAGCAATAATTGTTACTACGCCTCAAGAAGTAGCACTTTTAGATGTGAAAAAAGCTATCTCTTTTGTTAAAGAATTAAAAATCCCTATTATAGGGATAATTGAGAATATGAGTTCACTTATATGTCCCTGGTGCGGAAGAAAGATAGATTTATTTGGAGAAGGAGGGGGAGAAAAATTAGCCAGGGATTTTAATCTTGTTTTTTTGGGAAGAATTCCTTTTGCTCCCTCAATAGTAAAACTTTCTGATGAGGGAAAGTTTTTAAATTTTAAAGAAGATGAGACTGGAATTGGTAAGATTCTGGAGAAAATACTCAATTTTTTAGAAAATGAAAACGTATCTTGACTGCATTCCCTGTTTTTTCAGGCAGGCATTAGAGATTAGCAAAATACTTAAAGTTTCAAAGGATAAACAGAAAAAAATTTTTGATGAGATAGCAAAAGCAGTAATTAAATTTTCTCTAAATAACCCTCCTCCTTTAATGGGAAAAACCATTCATAATATTGTAAAAAAGATAACAAAAAAGGAAGATCCTTATTCTCAGATAAAGAGAAAAAGTAATCATTTAGCTTTAAAAATTTATCCTTATTTAAAAAAGAAAGTTTATCATTCTTCTGATAGATTACAGAAAGCGGTAGAATTAGCAATCGCAGGAAATATTATTGATTATGGAGTGGGTTCTGATTTTGGTAAAGAGAGCATGAAAGATATAAAAAAGCAGATTTCTTTAAACAGAATAAATAGTAAATTTTTTAAGTATAAAGAGTTTAAAAAAGCCTTAAGTAAAGCGAATTCTATTTTATATCTGGCGGATAATGCCGGGGAGGTTGTTTTTGATAAAGTATTGATAGAGGAGATAAAAAGTTTATATCCTCATAAAAAAATAACTTATGCGGTAAGGGGAAAACCAATAATTAATGATGCTTTAATCTCTGATGCCTATTTTTGTGGAATTGATAAAGTAGCTCAAGTTATCTCTTCTGGTTGTGACACTCCCGGAACTGTTTTAAGTTTATGTTCTCAAGATTTTTTAAAAGTTTATAAAAAAGCGGATATGATTATCAGTAAAGGACAGGGAAATTTTGAGGCTTTATGGAGAAAAAGAGATTGTATCTTTTTTCTATTTATGGCAAAATGTCCTGTAGTGGCAAAAGAAGTAGGAAGCAGGGTAGGAGAAAAAATTTTATTATTTTAATATGCAGATTCTTGAGATTAAAAAATATCCTGACAAAGTTTTAAGAAAAAAATGTGAAAAGATTGAAGAGGTAAGTTCTTATGAAAAAGACCTTTTTTCAAAAATGCTTTTTACAATGAGACGTTTTCAAGGGATAGGATTAGCTGCTCCTCAAGTAGGTATTTTAAAAAGACTAATTGTTGTTGATATCGGTGAGGAGGAGATTAAACTTGCCAATCCTAAAATTCTTAAAATTAAAGGAGAAGATAAATTAGTTGAAGGATGCTTAAGTATTCCCGGGGCACAAGTTGAGGTAAAAAGAGCTTATGAGGTTGTAGTAGAAGGATTAAATGAGAAAGATGAACTTATTCAGATAAAAGCAAAGGGGTTACTCGCACGAGTATTACAGCATGAAATTGACCATTTAGATGGAAAATTAATTATTGATTATTTACCTTTCTGGAGAAAATGGAAATTTAAAACTTCTTCCTGATGCCTACATACGAATATCTCTGCCAAAATTGTGGTTATAAATTTGAGAAGTTTCAGGGAATAAATGATGAACCTTTAAAAACTTGTCCTCAATGTGGAGCTAATTTAAAAAGATTAATCAGTAAAGGAGGATTTTTTATTTTAAAAAATGCTTCTAAATTTACTACCTGTTGTGGCAGAGATACTCCCTGCACCAAGCCTCCCTGTAGTGATTCTGGGGTTTGTAGAAGAGAATAATTAAAATGGCAAAAATTTTAAAAAAAGAAGTCCTTGTGCATTCGTCTCCTCGCATCATAAAGATAAGAATAGAGGAACCTTTTGTAGCCTGTAAAATAAAGCCAGGTCAGTTTGTAATTCTTATGGTTTCCTCTTATAGTGAAAGAATTCCTTTAACTGTTGTGGATAAAGATAAAAAGACAATCACTTTGATTTTTCAAGAGGTAGGATTTACTACAAAACTTTTAGGAAGATTAAAAGAAGGCAAAAGTCTATATTCCTTAGTTGGTCCTTTGGGGAACCCAGCTCCTATCAAAAAATATGGAAAAGTAGTAGCTATTGGAGGAGGAGTGGGAATAGGTTTAATTTATCCGATTATAAAAGCTTTGAAGAAAGAGGCGAATTTTGTGGTTTCTATTTTGGGCGCAAAAAGTAAAGATTATTTAATTTTAAAGGAAGAGATTGAGAAAAATTCTGATCAATTATTTATAACTACAGATGATGGTTCTGAAGGTGAGAAGGGTTTGGTTACTGATGTGTTAGAAAGAGTTTTAAAAAAAGAAAAATTTGATTTGGTTTATTGTGTAGGACCGCTTCTTATGATGAAGAAAGTTTCTCAAATTACGTCTTTTTACAATTTAAGAACAATTGCTTCTTTAAATCCAATAATGATTGATGGAACAGGACTATGTGGAAGCTGTCGAATACTTTATGATGGAAAGGTTAAATTTGCCTGCTGTGATGGTCCGGATTTTGATGCACATTTGGTAGATTTTGATGATTTAATAAGAAGAAATAATCGTTTTCAGGAAGAAGAAAAGCTATTATATGAGAAAGATTCCTTTAGAAGAAAGAAGAAAAACATTTAAAGAGGTAGCTTTAGGATTCAAGAAAGAGGAAGCGATAAAGGAGGCAAAAAGATGTCTGCAGTGCAAGACGCCTTCCTGTATAAAAGGGTGTCCAGTTGAGGTTGATATTAAAGGATTTATTAAATTTATTGCTCAAGGAAAATTTGGGGAGGCAATAAAAAAAATAAGAGAGAAAAATAGTCTTCCTGCAGTATGCGGAAGGGTCTGTCCTCAGGAAAATCTCTGCCAGAAAAGTTGCCTGTTAAATAAAAAAGGAGCTCCAATTAAAATTGGATATTTGGAAAGGTTTGTTGCTGATTGGGAAAGGGAGAATAAAAAAAGAACCAAACCGAAACTAAAGAAAAGAAGAAAAGAAAAGATAGCCGTTATCGGTTCAGGTCCGGCAGGGTTAACTTTTTCCTCAGAAATGGCAAAAAGAGGGTTTAAAGTTACTTTATTTGAGGCTTTACACAAAGTGGGAGGAGTGCTAAGATATGGAATTCCTGAGTTTAGACTTCCTAAAAAGATTTTAGATAGAGAAATTGAATATATAAAAAGTTTAAAGGTTGAAATTAGAATAGATTTTTTTGTGGGAAAGACAAAGACTGTTGAGGAATTAAAAAAGGAAGGTTTTAAATTGTTTTTTTTAGCTATTGGGGCAGGTTCTCCCAAATTCTTAGGGATAGAAGGAGAAAGTTTAAATCAAGTTTATTCAGCAAATGAGTTTTTGGTAAGGATTAATCTTATGAAAAGTTATCTTTTTCCTCGCTATCACACACCTATTAAGATTGGAGAAAAAGTGGGGGTAATTGGTGCAGGAAATGTTGCTTTTGATTGTGCAAGAGTAGCTTTAAGATTAGGTAAAGAGGTTTTTATTATTTATCGGCGAGGAGAAGAGGAGATGCCAGCACGTAAAGAAGAGATTGAGAATGCTAAAGAAGAAGGTGTAAAATTTATTTTCCTGGCTACTCCCAAAAAGATTATCTCTGATGAGAAGGGAAATGTAAAAGGAATAGTCTGTCTTAAGAATGAGCTGAGAGAGAAAGATTCCACAGGAAGAAGAATTC
>CAZESF010000089.1:0-4223 GCA_964515205.1 uncultured Planctomycetia bacterium | reverse complement strand
TCTCTTTACTTCTTTTTATCTATTTTTTATCTATATCAGAATTTCAGACGCATCCCATTTATTTTCTTCAAGTAAAAATAAGCGGGTTTAAATTGAGGAGCAAAATAAAGAGCTTTTCTAAACATTTTCTTTGCCAGATTAATCTTTTTCTTTTCTAAATAGAGTAACCCTAAATTAAAATAAGCCTCAGCATACTCTTCATTTAAAGAGATTGCCTTCTTAAAACTTTTTTCTGCTTCCTTAAATTTTCCTAAGATTACCCAAAGATTCCCTAAATTGTTGTAAACTCGCTCATTAAAGGGATCAATTCTTAAAGCTTTCTGGTAAAAAAGATAAGCAAGCTTATACTTCTTCATTCTTTTAAGAATACAGGCATATAGATTATAATACTCACTGTTGAAAGAATTTATTTTTATTGCCTTCCTTATCTCCTCAAGGGCTTCACCCAGCTGATTTTTCTCCCACAACGCTCTTGCCTGATGAAAATAAATCTGTGCTAAAGCGAATTTGTCCATCTCTTCTATTCTTTTTTTTATTCTTTCAGCTTCCTTTCTATTTAATGTTTTATAAAATAAAAATAAATCCTGCCATAAAGAGATATCCTGAGGATTTATTTTAACTGCCTTCTGATAAAAAGACTCTGCTTTTTTGTATTCTTTTTTATCTAAATAAATTTTTCCCAAAAGGCTCCAGGCATAAGAAAAACGGACATCTTTTTTTAAAATATCTTTAACAATTTTTTCTGTCTCTTTTATATCCCCTTTAAGATAATAACAATATGCTAAATTAAGATAAGCCTCTTTGAATTCAGGGTTTATCTTTAAAGCCTTCTTGAATAAAGGCTGAGCTTTATCAATATTTCCCTTTCTAAAATAAATCACTCCCAGATTATTATATGCAGAAAAACTGCCCGGAGAAAATTTTATTATTCTTTTGTAAAAATCTATCTCTTTCTGCCATATAAAATTATACCTTATGGTAGAGGAAGCGGAAAAAGCAAGATAGCTGAGAAGAAACAACAAGAAAATTTTTTTATTTTTTATCATCATCTTTAAGAAACAGACAAAAAGTATAAATATCCCCCAAGAAGAGATATAAAGAAAATGTTCAGCAAAAAATGCATTGAGAGGAACTATTCCTGAATAAGGAAGAAGAAAAATAAAAAACCATCCTAAAAAAAAGGCAAAATTTTTGTTCTTTTTATAAAGATAAATAAAAAGATAAATAAATCCTGTAAGAAGAAAAAAAGAAAAAATTACTTCTTTCTCAAAAAAAGAATAAGGAATTTTTACTGTATAAGACATATGTTGATGAAAAGGGGAAAAAAGTAATCTCAGATACTCTGAAATAGCTTTAATGAAGAAAAGGAAACGGGAGGGCAAAGAAAAAGATGAACTTAAACTGAAAGGAGCAATTAATTGGTGAATAAAAAAAACGAGGGAAGAAAGAAGAATCAAAGAAAAAAGATAAAAAGTGGATTTTTTATTAAATTTTTTGAATAACCAGAGGTAAAAGACTACAAGTAAAGGATAAACAAAGGCACTTTCTTTAGAAAAAAGAGAAAAAAGATAAAAAACCCAAGAAAGAAAAAATCTTTCTTTGAGAAACAAAAGAAAAGAAAGAAGTAAAAAAACTGCCACAAGTATATCTGCTCTTCCTGAAATATAGGTGACTACTTCTACCCATAAAGGAGAAAGAAGAAAAAGAAGGCAGGAGAAAACACATATCTTTTTATCAGGAATAAAATAAAGAGAAAGATGAAAAAATAAAATTCCTACTATAGTATGAAGAAGAATATTTGTTAGGTGATACCCTTGATAGTTAAACTTATAAAGAAAAAAGTCAAAACAGTAACTTAAAATCTGTAAAGGACGGTAAAAAGAAGGGTTCTGTAGGAAAGATATAGGTGAGGTAAAAATTTCAAAAATATGAGAAAAGTCTCTGATTAAATAGTTTTTTACAATTAATGCTTCATCATCCCATATAAATTTAACCCAGAAAGAATTAAAATAAACTATTCCTGCAAGAAGAAAAAATAAAAGAAATATTTTACTTTTTGACATCTATATTCCTCAAACTTTCTTTTACCAATTCATAATCAGGATCAATCTCTAAAGCCTTCCTCCAGGCTTTAAGTGTTTTTTCTTTCTCACCTCTTAAAAGATAAATTATTCCTAAGTTGTAGTAAGCTTTAGAAAAGGAAGGTTCAATCTTTAGAAGTTTCTTAAAAACCTCTTCTGCTTCTTTCAGCTTTCTCTCTTTTATATAAACACATCCCAAACCATTATAAGCCTCTAAAAGCAAAGGATTAAATTCTAATGCTTTTTTATATTCTTTCTCTGCTTTCTTAAACAACCCTTTCTGGGAGAGAATAAATCCTATATTATAGTGAAGAACAGCAAGAAATTTTTTATCCTTTTTGTAAAATTTATCTATCTCCTTCAAAATTGGTACTCCTTCATAAATCTGAGCTGCTTTAACAAACTCTTCCAATCCTTTATCATATAAACCTTCCTCAATATAGTGAATTCCCAAAAGATAATGAATACGCAAGCTGTAAGGGGAATACTTTTTTGTCCAACGATAAAAAGTTATTGAATTCTGCCAGTTTATATTGGCGGTGAAGGTAAGAAAAGAATAGTAAGAGACCCAGATAAAGACAAAAAAAGATACTATCTTTCCTCTTCTTTGCCTGATTTTCTCCAGAAGAATACTTATAGAAAGAAAAAAGCCTATAGAGGGAAGATAAAGAAAATGCTCTGCGATAAGGTAGGGAAGAAAAAAACTTGATTGAGGAAGAAGAAAAATGAAAAACCACCCCAGAGCAAATAAAAGCAGCCTTTTTCTTTTTGTATACTTAAAAATTAAATAGAAAATGCTTGCCAGAATAAGGAAAAAAATAATATAGGGGAGAAATAAGAAGAAGTCTTTTTTAAATATAAGTCTTCTTTCCATATGAAGGTCTACAGGAAAAAGAATAATACCCAGATAGATAAAAAGACTCTTAAAAAAAGCAAGCAATCGCCAAAAGGGATTAAGAGGCGGAAGAAATCTTAAAGAGATTGCAGAATAAGAATTGAGAGAGATAAAGATATGAATAGTAAGATAAATAACCGCCCCAAGAAGAAAAAAAAGATATATTCTCTTCTTTTTAACTAATTCTTTCTGAAAACATAAATCATAAAAAATTAATAAAAAAGGGAAAATAAGAGCTACTTCCTTAGAAAAAAGAGCTCCTGAAAAAAAGAGAAAAGAAAAAAAGTATTTTTCTTTTATATAAAAGTAAAAAGAAAATAATAAAAAAAAAGCAAGTAATAAATCTGCTCTTGCTGAAATAAAAGTTACTGCTTCTGTGTGGAAGGGAGCAGTAAGAAAGAATAAAGAGGTTGAGAAAGAGATAAAAATATTTTTACTACAATGATAAAGAATAAATAAAACCAAAACACTATTAAAAATATGAAGAAGAATATTTGTAAGATGGTATCCTGCAGGATTAAGATGATAAAAATGGTAATCTAAAAAATAACTTGTAATTTGTAAGGGACGATAATAACCTGTAGAGGGAAGGATTTCTGTGGAAAATATTTTGGCAAAATTTTTAAAATCTTTTATAAGGGGATTATTTACTATTAAAAAGAAGTCATCCCAGACAAATTCCCCTTTTAAGGAATTGTTATAACATATCAAAGAAAAAAGAATTAAGATAAAAAAATATTTTATCTTCACTTATACAAAAAAAGGGATTCCTCCTTAAGGAATCCCTTCTAAAGTCAGGAAACAATAAAAATATTATTGCTCAAGCACAGGATCAGTTGAAGTAGCAGAAGCGTTAGCAGTAGTATATCGTATTATTCCACTCTCATCTACATAAAAACTTCTTACCCCTGTTCTTTGATAAGTCACTGGTCGAGCAGTAGCAGAAAAAGTATAGGTGTAACCCTCAAGATAGAAATTATATCCCTGCTTTGTTCCACTTCCCAATACACTATCAATGTAAGGAGGATTAGCACTTGATAAAGATGTTAAGGCACCTGGATATTTAGGATTGACGGAACGATAGCTCTGGGCAGCAGTAGAAATTGTGTGTAAAGCAGAAACAGCTGCTGACTCATTAGCATTAAGCCGAGCACGTAAAAATGAAGGAATAGCGATTGCGGCTAAAAGAGCAATAATTGCAACAACAATCATAATCTCTACTAAAGTAAAACCTCTCTTCATTCTAC
>CAZESF010000088.1:0-4266 GCA_964515205.1 uncultured Planctomycetia bacterium | reverse complement strand
AGATAAATTTCTTCATTTTAGGATTCCAGTGTTTGCTTAAATGACCAAAATGAACCCCATTTTCTAAAAGTTTTTGAATTATCTCCGGTAAAGCCATGATTTTATATTATATTATAAATTCTTTCATTATCAATACTAAAAAACTTGCCACTGATAAAGTCTTCTATACATCCCTTCTTTCTCAACAAGAGTTGCGTGTACCCCCATATCTACAATTCTTCCTTTATCCATCACAACTATTTTGGTTGCTTTCTTTACTGTAGATAATCTGTGGGCAATTATAAATACAGTTTTGTCTTTCAAAAGATTATCTAAAGCCTGCTGGATTAATCTCTCTGATTGAGAATCAAGTTGACTGGTAGCCTCATCAAGAATAAGAATAGGAGTATTTCTCAAGATTGCCCTGGCAATTGCGATACGCTGTCTCTCGCCTCCAGAAAGTTTAAAACCCCGCTCTCCAATAACTGTCTCAAATCCTTGAGGCATCCTCATTATAAAATCATACGCATAAGCTTTTTTTGCTGCCTCCTTAATCTCTGAGAAAGTAGCATTTTCCTTCCCATAAGCAATATTATTTTTTACTGTATCATTGAAAAGAATCATCTCCTGAGATACTACAGAAAATAGATTTCTTAATGATTTAAGCTTTAAGTCTTTTAAATCATACCCATCAATAGTTATCTTGCCTTTTGTAGGGTCATATAAACGAGGGAGAAGTTTTATCAATGTAGATTTTCCTGCGCCTGAGGGACCCACTAAAGCCACAATTTCATTCTTTTTTATTTTAAGATTTATCCCGCACAAAGCAAATTTTTCCGAATCCGAATAAGAAAACCATACATTTCTAAATTCTATCTCTTCTTTAAAATCTTCAATCTCATAAGCATTTGGCTTCTCTTTCACCCAAGGCTCTTCTTCTAAAATCTCATAAATCCTTCCTGAAGCAGCCAAAGCTTTCTGATTTATAGAATAAACTCCTGAAAGCTTCTTAAAAGGTCTAATCATACTCAACAAAGAACCCATAAATAATCCAAATACACCAAATGAAAGTCTTCCTTTAATTACATCAGCTCCTGCTATAAGAAGAATAACTACTGCTCCTAAAGCCCCCATAAATTCTGTGAAAGGAGAAAGAAGTAATGTTCTTTTTAGATTTTTCAAAATATACTTATAATACTGATAGTTTATATTCCTAAATTTTTTTATTTCATCTTTTTCTTTATTAAACATTTTCACAATGTAAGCTCCCTGAATAGTCTCTGTAAGATGAGAATTTAAATCCGCCATTCTTTTTTGAATTTCTAAAGAGTATCTTTTTATTTTTTTGCCTATTTTCGCCACAGGAATAACTATTGCGGGAAAAAGAAAAAAAGAAATGAGAGCTAACTTCCAGTGGATATAAAAAACTAAAAAAGTAAAAAGGATAATTTGCAATGATGAATAAACTAAATCTGTCAGACCATAAGAGATAGCATGGGTAATAAATCCTACATCATTGGTAATACGGGAAATTAACTCTCCAGTCCGCTTTCGGTGATAAAAATCTAAGGATAACTCTTGAAATTTCTCATAGATTCTGTTTCTTAACTCTCTCACACATCCTTCACCCACTATATTCATCAGATAATTTTGAAGAAAAAAGAAGATGCCTTTAAGAAAAAAAAGAATGAGTAAAACTATTGCCATCCCTTTAAGGATAACTAAGGGAGAAAGACTATTTAATTTTTCTATCATTTCTTCCAAAAATGGAGGAAGCTTTGTGGGAATAATTATCTTTTTATTAGTAAGGACCCTATCAGATAAAGGAACAATCATTCCTAAAGAAACTCCATTAAAAATTGCAGAGACAATCATGCAAAATACAGCTAAGATGAATACTCCTAATTGAGGCTTAATAAATTTTAAAAGTTTAAAATACTCCTTCATTTCGGCTTAGATTCTACCATATCCGTTGACTTTTCTCAAGCTCTTTACTAATAATGATTGCGTCGGCAAAATTGATATAACTTAATTCCATTTTAACTCACAAAGGACTTATCCCAATCTTCTTTATTTTGTTTAATAAACCCGATATATAGAGAAGTCTAATTCAATCTACAATGTTGAACTAAGGAATATAGAAATAATTTGCAAAAACTACTGCAATATTCTTAAGAATTTAAGAATGTTTAAATTTTCTCTTCGCAAAAAGGTTCAACCTATTTTATACAAGACTTAGTCAGAAAGCAAGTTACGACAGGTATGGATAAAAAATACTGTCTAATTAAAAAAGGGAGCTTGCCCAAAAATAGGGGCCCAACCCAGTATTCTTGATGCTGACACAATTTTTTCTCTTGCCATTTTAAACTGCTTCCACCTCTTTAACTTCGGGGATTTTCTCCTTCAACCTTTGTTCAATTCCAAGTTTTAGTGTATATGTACTCATAGGACAGGTACTACAGGCTCCTTTAAGTCTTACCTTAACTACACCGTCTTCAGTAACATCAATAAGTTCCACATCTCCACCTTCCATCTGAAGAATAGGTTTAATTTCTCCAAGCACTTTCTCCACTTTCTCCCTCATAATATTCACCTCCTATATTGCCATTTATTCCGCATAGCATATTTTCTTAACGTTTTGTTAAAGTAGTCTCTACATGTTGAAATTATAATAAGGTATTTTGGTTTGTCAAAAATTATTTTAGCCCTTGTTCTCCATAATATTTTCCCAAAGTCTTTTTTTATTTTCCTGGGATTAATAAAGGAAAGGTAAGCCTCTCTCCTTACAATTTGGCAATAAAAAAGTGCCAGAAATTACTATATATGAAAGAACCTCTCTTTTAAATCCTAATTTTCCATTAGAAAAATTTGGAATAAATTCTTCCAAGTAAGGAAACTCATTATAAACAGAAGAAATTAAAAGATTTCTCATAATTAAATGAAATTATTTTAAAGAAAGTCTTTCCTTAAATGTACAGACACTACAAACCTGTCTATCTGTAGGTTCTCCACATATTTCACATTCCCTCAGTGGTCTATCTTTATCTACTTCAATCTTGATATATTCCAAGCCTCGCACAATGTTTAATTTAAAATCAGGACGTTTCTCATCTATAAACTTCAATAATCTATCCCATTTGTCTTTTTTCAAGAAATACGAACATTGGGAATAACCAGCAATGGTGATATTTTTAAATTTAACATAAGCTAAATTCTCCATCTCCAAACATTCAAACAGCGGTCTTATACGAGAGATAATTTTAGGATGGGATGAGGGAGTAAAAGGCTTAAACTTGGCAATCCAGTCGAAGTTTTGAGAAAACCAATTCTTAAAAAAAAATTTCGTTATATCATCTGCACAATGGCCGGTTGCTATCTTGTTGAAACCAGCCTCCCTTGCGAATTTGTTTAATAGATACCTCTTGAGCATCCCACAGGTAGAACATATGGGTCTTCTTGTTTTCTTAAACAATTCCTTAATATCCACAGACTCATCCACCCCAAGAAAATCTTTGAATCTTATAATGTAAAAATCTATATCCCTCTCTTTACAGAATGATCTTATCACTTCTTCCGTCCTGAAATCCGTACAGGTAGAAACTCCCACATCTATATGTAAAACAGCAAGCTTAAATTTATAAATCGACCTTAAACTGGCTAATATCTCTGCACAACTTAAACTATCCTTACCCCCTGAGACTGCTACTAATATTTTATCTCCCCTCTGGATCAACTTAAATTTATTTATTAACTTCCTAACTCTCTTTTCGTAATGCCTAATAAAACAACTCTCACAAAACGCATAGATAAACTTTACCTTTGCTTCTTTCTTACATGCTACACACCTCATTTTAACTCAATTTTCAAAATCAATATCCCATGTGATACTTTCTCCTGTCCTTAAAATTATCTTTGAAAACAACTTAACCTCATGTTCCATCTCCTTCAGACTCCACAATACCTTCTCCAAAGTTTATACGTTTCATATTTCCACATATGGCAAATTAGCAACAGAATGAAATCTCTTTTGGGAATTCTCATTTCTCAATCTGTGAAGTATTCCAACTTCTGTGCCAACAAATATTTCCTCAGCATCTATATCTCTGGCAAACTTACACATTCTTTATGTAGAACAAACTTTATCGGCAAATTCTATAACCTTAGATCTACATTCTGGATGAGCAACTACCTTTATCTTAGAATGTAACTTCTTCTTTTGAATTAAATGTTCAGAAGGTATCTTTACATGAACAGAACAATACCCATTCCAAATAATAAATTTTTTTC
>CAZESF010000087.1:0-4302 GCA_964515205.1 uncultured Planctomycetia bacterium | reverse complement strand
TTTGAGATTACAATGACACTTCTACTCCGCAGTTGGATTGGGTGGGGTCAGCGCACTTCCGGTGCTCATAGTGGGCCTTAATCTCATTTTCACTCAAAGCCCTGTTGTAGATGTATCTAAAAAAGATTTATCCTTAGTTTTTCAGATAAACTTTTTCTTAGTCTCCAAGAATTGGCATGGATAGCATATCCCTTCCAAGACTGAAGAGAGGCTTTAAATTTTTCTCTTGAGATCAAACCCTGGCTCAATTTTTTTTGATAAACTTTTGTTCGTTTAATAAATCTTTTTACTGTACTTTTCCTTAAAAGCCGGTAATCTTTAAAAACTCGATAACCTAAGAAATCAATACCTTTTCTAACTGGAAGAATTTGAACTTTTTTGGGATGTAATTTTAAACTTAAATTATTATTTAGAAATTTTTGAATTTCTCTTAAAATTCCCCAAAGATATGATTTCTCTTTTCCTAATATCAAAAAATCATCCATATAACGGAGATAATATCTTACTCTTAATCGGTGTTTTACAAATTGATCCAATTCGTTCAGGTAAATATTAGCAAAAAGTTGACTAGTCAAATTTCCAATAGGAATACCTTTGCCCGGTTCTTCGCAAGTGCTTTCTAAAATCTCTCTAATCAACCAAATAGTTTTCTTGTCGCTAATTTTCTTTTGAATAATTGATAAAAGAATTTGATGATCAATACTTTCAAAATATTTTGAAATGTCACACTTTAAGCAATATTTGTTTAATTCATTTTTTAAAAATTTCTGAAGTCTCTTCACTCCTCTATGAGTCCCTTTTCCTTTCCGACAGGCATAACTATCATAAATAAATCCTTTATCAAAAATTGGTTCAATAATGTTGCATAAAGCGTGATGAACTACCCTATCTCTAAATGGAGCGGCTTTAATATGTCGTTTTTTAGAATCATGAATAATAAACTCTCGATATCTACCATGCTGATAAGTTTGATTTTGAAGTTCTTCCTGTAATTTCAATAAATTCTCTTCCAAATAAAAACTAAACTCTAAAATATAACTCCGATATCTTTTACAGGTTCTCGCTTTTAAATAAGCCAAGTGCAAATTTTCAAAAGAACAGATTTTCTCAAATAAATTCTTGTAGGATCTCATTTAACCCTACAAAATCTAAAAAGACTTGACGGCTTGACCTGAGCGTTCGGCCCTTTACCTACTTGCACAGACCAAGCCCAAAAGTCTTAATATTTTCCCTTTTTTAAGGGAAGGAATGAAGCCTGGGGTTTAAATAGCACGCTTCCTGGCTCCGTAGAGACCAAGAATTCTGGCTCCTCATCCACCTAAGTAATAAAAATTGGTAGATGAGTAAAACCCCTCAGCGGGCACAGCGGAAACCGACATTATAGTTCTGATTGCCCGTGCCCCAATTCAGGTTCAGCGTGAAGGCACCACCGTTAGCCCCATTGTTCCAATTGCCGCCGCGAAGAAAGACACGATTCTGGCTCCATCCCTCTACCTAAAAAATAGGTAGCAAAATTAATTAAGTGTAAAGTTTTACACATTGTTTACAATAAAAAGGAGAAATTTAAGAAAAAAGAGAGGAAGGGGGATAAAAGTGAAAAAGTAAGGAGAAACTTTGATTGTTAACAATCTGCTGAGAGTTTACAATTAAGAAAATCTCTTATACCAACCGCCAAGTAATTTTCCTATCTCTTCTAACTTCTTTGCAGCAAATTCATATTGTTTTATACTTAAGAGTTTAAAGTCCTTGGCCATTCTTATCAAAATCTTAATTATCTCAAAATGAACTACACACTCCTCAATAAAACTTCTTTTATTTCCCTTCTTAAAATTAGCCCTGGTAATTGCTTTTAAAAGTTCTATTACCTCGTTTTCCAATTGAATACCCAAACTATATTTATGAACCTTGGCAAATCTTTGGACAGTAGGTTTTATCCACAAAAGAAAATCATAAACCTTTTGAAACAATTTCAAATCATAAAGCATTCACCTATTTTTCATCTTGAGTTTAGATTTTCAGACACAAGATTAAAGATTAAGTCTTAAACCCCTCAGCGGGCACAGCGGAAACCGACATAAAAGTTCTGATTGCCCGTGCCCCAATACAGGGTCAGCGTGAAGGCACCACCGTAAGCCCCATTGTTCCAAAGGCCGCCGCGAAGAAAGACACGAGACTTAGTAGTGTCGGTGCTATTAGAATAATGGTAAATTCTTCCCATCCCTTCATTAGCATCCCAGTTAGAATTAGAGGGTCTGAAAACATTGTAATTTAATGGACCACTACCATTATCACGTAGATACCAGCTACTAACCGGATCCTGATCATTAAATCCTGTCCAACCCCAACCAGTTCTCACCTCTCCATCAGAGTTTTCTGCTTCGGGTTGATCTTGTAAAGAAATCAAATCGTCTGGATTCTCACCATAAATACCATCTCCGTCAGCATCAAAAGCAACATGTTCCCAAACATTTCCTGAAATATCCCAGATTTCTGAACCATTGTGAAGAACAAGTTTTGCTTTTTCATTTCTCCCAGTTCCTTTTTCTGGATTGGCTCCATTATAACTGGCACTATCATTTATTCCCACATTTCCTCTTTTGAAACCGCCACCTGAAGCAACTGTACTGCCAATTACACCGTCAGCCCAGTTTGCTGAAACTTGCTCTGCATTTCTGACAATAGCCATCCACTCATCGTTGGTAATTAAATGGGTACCAGAAGGACAGGCATTTATTGCTTCGCTGTGTTTAATTCCAGCAATAGGAGAGCCCTCGGGTGTTGAAACAACATTTTCAGAACTAAAACTATAAGGACACGCTCCTGCTCCTTCATCAACATCATCATTCCAGTCCCAAGTATCATAAGAAGTATTGTATTTACAACTATCTGGCGCATCATCTCCTTTTCCATCGCCATCAACATCATACTTTGCCTCGTATTTCATCACGCAGAACCAGTCCTTTCCTATTCTATTATAATATTGATTATCAGCATCGGTGTTCGGATTATCTGAGACTAACACATATCCTGTTGGACAGGTAACAAAGAATAATCCTGAACCATAAGCACTACCACCACCGTTGAAATCTATATTACTCGATCCAGGATTTATTGAATAGGATTCATACATACATTCATCTCCTCCTGATCCTGGACAGGTATTTTCTGTTCCTCCATCATCTTCAGCCGCTTCATTTTTATCAGTAATCTCCATCCTAGCGAAGAGTTTAAACTTTTGAGCGTTAGTATCTGATTCTGTCTGATACCAATAACAATAATCCTTTGAACTAGAGGAATATTTTGGATCCTTTGGAACCTGAGAGATATATTCATCTACCAAAGCATCCTTAAATCCGGTGGCTTCCTCTATACAAAAACCTATACTAGAGGGATTTGAACCTCCTAAGTCTCCAGAGGGATAGGCCTTGTAGTCATCGTAATAGAGTTCTAAGGCTTGTTTTAGGGCATCAAGGTCTTGGGCTCTTCTGGCATCTCTGGCTTGTTTTCGGGCTGAACCTGTGGCCGCAATAATAGTGGCTGCAAGGACTGCAATGATGGCAATGACAATTAATAACTCGATGAGGGTGAAAGACTTCCTGGAGCGTGAAGCGTGAAGCGTTAAGCGTGGAGCGTTAAGCATATTTTTTTATTAAATTCTTTAGACCTTTAATATTAAATTCTTTAGACCTTTAATTGAGCCCCAGAGCATGGCTCCTATTCTTTCTGCCATACTTTGGGCTTTTTGGTATTCTTGCTTTGTTAAATAACCTTCTTTTAAAGAAAAGTGTAACAAATACTTTGATTCCTTTAAAGAGCCATAAGAGATTTCAAGAAAGTTCTTATGAACTTTATTTCCTCTTCTGGCATAACCTTCAATATAATTTAAAATTGTTGACAGTGCTGCTCTTCTTAACTGAGAAGTAACACCATATATCTCTTCTTTTGGAAATTTTTTAGTGATCTGATAGACATAATGCACATACTCATCCATAAGATCTTTTAATTCTTGGTGAAAACTTTTCTTCTGTTTCACATTCCCGTTTCACGCTTCACGTTTCACGCTTCACGTTTCGCGTTTCACGCTTCACGCTTTATTGTATCATTATAATTTTTTTCTTTCAAATATGTCAAGTCTTTTGCTATTATAAGTTGGTTTTGAAATTCGGTCAATGAACCTTTAATGGTATTCTGTAAATCTCTAAATCCTTTATATCCACAACAAATTACAATTAGTTTACTATTAGTTACAACTAGTTACAACTAGTTACAACTAGTTACAATTAATTACTATTTTTTACTATT
>CAZESF010000086.1:0-4336 GCA_964515205.1 uncultured Planctomycetia bacterium | reverse complement strand
TAAATAGTTTAGAGGAAGCAATTGAGCATATTAATTTCTATGGGTCTCATCATACTGATAGTATAATTACTGAAAATATAGAAAATGCTTATAAATTTGTAAGTAAAGTTGATTCTGCCTGCTGTTTTATTAATATCTCTACGCGTTTAAGTGATGGATATCAGTTTGGATTGGGAGCAGAGATGGGGATTTCTACTGATAAACTGCATGCGCGAGGCCCAATGGGTTTGGCAGAACTTACTACTTATAAATATATTGTTGAGGGAAGATATAACTTGAGAGAATGAGAATAGGGATTTTGGGAGGAACCTTTAATCCTCCTCATATTGGACATTTAATTTTAGCTGAAGAAGCAAAAGATAAGTTTAATTTAGATAAAATTTTTTTCATTCCTGTTTATCTTCCTCCTCACAAAGATATTCCTTTAGCTAAACCGGAAGACCGTTTAGAGATGGTAAGACTTTCTATAAAAGATAATGAGAGTTTTGAATGTTTAGATATAGAGGTAAAAAGAGGTGGCAAATCTTTTACCATTGATACTCTTAAAGAATTAAAGAAGATGTATCCTCATGATCATTTATTTCTTATAATTGGTTCTGATTTGGCAAGAGATTTTTCAAGCTGGAAAGACTACGAGGAGATTGTTAAAATAGCAAAAGTTTTGGTAGCGCGACGAGGAGAGCCTATTAAGGATAATAAATTTGGATTTTTATTTTTTGATGTTATTCAAATAGGTGTGTCTTCTTCTTTAATAAGAGAAAGAATAAAAAAGGGTTTGTCCATAAGATATTTTATTCATCCCGAGGTAGAAAAATTTATTAAAGAAAGAAAACTTTATCAATGAAAAAAATATCTCTTTTTTTAATTTTTTCTTTTGTCTTAATTGCTACTTTTGCTAAAAGTCTTCTCTGGCAGGTTAGTTCTCCTCGCAATAAAATTTATATTTTAGGTTCAATTCACTTAGGGGAAGAGAATCTTTATCCTTTAAAGAAAGAGATTGAAAAGGCTTATAAAGAAGCAGAAAAAATAGTTGTAGAGGCAGATATAACTAAAATTAATTCTTTAAGGATGAATGAAATTTTAAAAAAATATGCTTTTTGTCCTCAAGATAAGAGCTTAAGAGATTTAATTTCTCCTTTAACTTATAAGAAATTGAAAAAGAAGCTAAAAGAATTTAATATTGAATTTGAAGAGGTTGAAAATTACAGGCCTTGGTTTTTAGCTACTTTACTTACAGATTGGCAGTTTATGCGTTTAGGATACAATCCTCAATATGGAATAGACATTTATTTTATTAACAAGGCATTAAAAGATAATAAAGAGATTTTAGAAATAGAAAGTGTAGAGGAACAGATGGAAATGCTTTATTCTTTACCAGAGAAAGAACAAGATTTATTTCTTCTTTATACTTTAGTAGATTTAGATAATTTTAAAGATGAAATAAAACAGATAATAGAGGCTTGGAAAAAGGCAGATACAGATAAACTTGCTTCTGTTTTAAATTTAACTTTAATTCGTTACCCCCAATTTAAATCTCTTTATGAAAAATTGATTTATGAAAGAAACGAAAAAATTTTAAATAAAATTGAAGAATTATTAAAAGGAAGCAAGATTTACTTTGTTATTGTAGGAGCAGGACACTTGGTAGGAAGAGGAGGTATAATTAAAAAATTGAAAGAGAGAGGTTATAAAATCAATCAATTGTAAGGAGGAAGAATGAAGATAAGATTTGGAACTGATGGCTGGCGAGGCATTATTGGGGAGGATTTTACTTTTGCTAATGTAAGAAAGGTATCTCAGGCAATTGCTGATTTTTTAAAGAAAAAAGGAGCAAAGAGAGTTGTAGTTGGATATGATAGTAGATTTCTTTCTTCAGAATTTGCTTTTGCAGTTAGTTCAGTTCTTAATGGTAATGACATAGAAGTAGATATCTCCTCAGCCATTATCCCTACGCCAGTAATAAGTTTTACTACTCGTTATGGGAATTATGATTTAGGGATAATGATTACTGCATCGCATAATCCTTATAAATTTAATGGGTTAAAGATAAAGACGAAAGAAGGAGGAGCTGCAGATAAGAATTTGACTGGAGAGATAGAGAAATTTTTAGGCAAAAGTAAGGTTAAGTTATTAGATATAAAAGAAGCGGAAAAGAAAAATCTTTTAAGAAAAAAAGATTTTACAAAAAGATATGTAGATTTTTTGAAAAGTTTTGTAGATATAAGAAGAATAAAAAAAATGAAGCTAAAAGTGTTTTTAGATTTAATGTATGGAGCAGGAGGTTTTTTTTTACAGAAAATTTTAAGTGGCTCCCAGATTAAAATAGATTATCTTCATAAAGAATATAATCCCTCCTTTGGAGGAATTCATCCTGAGCCTGTAGAGGAAAATCTTAAGGAATTAATAAAAAAAGTTAAAAAAGACAAGTATGATCTTGGTGTAGCTTTGGATGGAGATGGAGATAGAATTGCCTTAGTAACTTCATTAGGAAGATTTGTTAATGCACAAGTTATTCTGCCTCTTTTAGCTATTCATATGATAAAAAATAGAGGAGAAAAATTAGGAATAGGAAAGACTGTTGTGGGCAGTAACTTAATTGATGAGGTAGCATCTTCTTTAGGAGTAAGTTGTTTTGAGACGCCAGTTGGCTTTAAATACATTTCTGATCTTTTTAAGCAGAATCTTATCTGTATTGGAGGAGAGGAGGCAGGAGGAATTGGGTTTAAAGGATATGTTCCTGAAAGAGATGGAAATTTATCTTTTTTAATGCTTTTGGAGATGATTGCTTATGAGGGGAAGAGTTTAGACGAGTTAATAAAAGAATTAGATGGCAAATATGGAAAATGGTATTACCATCGTATTTCCGTAAGCATAAGAGATATCAAAAAGGATTTGAAATCTTTAAAAATTCCAGGAGCTATTTTAGGAGAGAAAATAGAGAGGGTGAACCGTCTTGATGGGATAAAAATGATTACTAAAAATAGCTGGCTGATGCTGAGGAAATCGGGGACCGAACCCATTGTTAGAATTTATGCCGAGGCAAGAAAAAAAAGAATTTGTAATGCTTTATTGGAGTTAGGGAAAAAGATGGTTTATGCTTTATGAGACTTTAAAACCTTTAGCTATTTTTCTTTTTAAAATTTTTTTTAAAATAGAGGTAAAGGGTAAAGAAAAAATTCCTAAAAAAGGACGTTTCATTCTTGCTTCTAATCATACCAGTGTATTGGATCCGGTAGTATTAGGAGTAGCCTGTCCCCGTCGTCTTTATTTTTTGGCGAAAGAAGAACTTTTCAAAAATAAATTATTTTCTTTACTTATAAAAACTTTGGGAGCAATTCCTTTAAAAAGGGAAAGTTCTGATTTAAGAGCAATTAAAAAAGCTCTATCTCTTCTTACTGAAGAAAAGCCTGTAGTGATTTTCCCTCAAGGAAGAAGAGGTGGGTTTGATGAAGTTAAAAAAGGAGTAGGGTTTTTAGCAAAAAAAAGTAACTCTTGTGTGGTGATTTCTAAAATTATAGGGACAGATAGAATTCTTCCTAAGGGAAAGAAAAGATTAAAATTGGGGAAGATTAAAGTTATTTTTGATAAAGTTTTTTATAAGAATGATGATTATCAAGATTTTTCCTTAAAGATTTTTAAAAGAATAATGAGTTTGGATTAAATCATTGACAAATAGAATAAATTAAGAGATAATTTACAAACTTATATAGAGAAAGGAGAGAGGTTAGATGGAGATGTCAGAATTGGAAAATGCTTATTATACTTCTATTAAAGAACTTAAAGAAGGTGATATTGTAAAAGGAAAAATTATTTCTATAAAACCAAAGGAGGTTATTGTTGATGTAGGATATAAATCAGAAGGAGTAATCCCCCGTGATGAGTTTAGAGAAGTTGATTTAGAAGAGGCTAAAGAAATAGAGGTATATGTGGATAATGTTGAAGATGAAGAAGGCAGAATTGTTCTTTCTTATAAGAAAGCAAAAGAAGCAAGAGGATGGCAGAAATTGTTTAGTGAATATCAAGAAGGAGATTTAGTAGAAGGTATTGTTTCTCGAAGGATAAAAGGTGGATATATGGTTGATGTGTTTGGAGTAGAAGGGTTTCTACCTCAAAGTCTTTCTACATTTCGGAGTCGCGAAGACGTGACTGGGCAAAAATTTTATTTTCAAATTATAAAATTAAGCAAATCAAGGACTAATTTTATTCTCTCCCGCAGGGATGCAATTAAAAAAGAACAGGAATTAGCTAAAGAGAGACTCTGGAATAGTTTAGAGGTAGGCAAAGTTATAAAAGGTAAAGTTAAAAGTATCACCAATTTTGGTGCTTTTATTGATTT
>CAZESF010000085.1:0-4355 GCA_964515205.1 uncultured Planctomycetia bacterium | reverse complement strand
AATCTTAAGAATGCTCTCTTTCCCAATAAATTCTTTATCTTTATATTTTACCACCCACCCTAAATTAGCCTCAAAAGGATGAGTGTTTAGATTTATCTCATTTCCGTATAAAGGATATCCTGCCTCAACCCTTAAAACATCTCTTGCTCCCAATCCTGCCAAAGATAAACCAATTTTTTTCCCTTCCTCAAAAATTAAATCCCATAATTTTTCTGCAAATTTATTTTCCACATATAATTCAAAACCATCCTCTCCTGTATAACCACTGCGAGAGATAAGCACATCTATTCCTTTAATTTTCCTCACATTAAAATGCATATAATCTAATAAGTTTAAAGAAGTATTTAATAATCTCTCTAAAAGAGAAGAGCTTTTTGGTCCCTGCAAAGCTAAAAAACAACTTTTAAAAGTATCATCAACAATAGTTACTTTTTCTCCATTGTGAGAGGTAAACCATTCTAAAATCTTTTCTCTATTGGAAGCATTAACCACACATAAGAAAAACTCTCCTGTATTGTATATAGTAATATCATCAATGATGTATCCTTGTTTATTAAGAATAAGATTATAGCAAAGCTGATATTTTTTAGGTAAAATATTTGCGGTTAATTTATCTAAAAATTTAAATCTATTCTCTCCTAAAATTTTTATTCTTCCCATATGGGAAACATCGAATAAAGCTAAATTAGTACGCGCGTTTTTTGCCTCTTTAAGAATACCTTCCTTGTAATTTAAAGCAAGTTCCCACCCAAAAAAGTTAACAAAGGCAGGAGAAAATGGAAGATGTTTTTTATACAAAAAAGATTTTTTCATTTGAGATTTTATATTTTAACATAAACTAGCTATCCTATAAATTGAACTCCCAATATCCTCCTTCTACTTCTTTATTCACACTACTTTCTCTATCGCTCCAATAGGAATTACTTCATTTTGCTCAGGAGGATTAAATTTCAACTTAAGAATCATTGAAAGGGGCAAAATTTTTTCTGTAAACATACAAATACAAATTCCTCCCTCACTTATATTTTTTATTAATCCCGACCCGGGGGAAGACATAATTACAAAAATAATTAACTTTAGCAATAAATTCTTTGTGTGAATAACGTCTTCTTTCTGGCATCTTTTATATTATCTCCAATCAAAAGAAAAATTAAAAGAAAAAATATAGTTATAATAATAAAAAAATTAATTTTTGCTTCAGGAAAATTTACACAATAAGAAACAGATGGATTTACAAACACATAAGCAATCTCATTCTCATAAATTTTTTTCCATTTCAATTTCTTCAACATAATAAGAGGCACCTTCTCACTCTTCATCCAAATAATAACCTTAGCGAAACGAAAATAATCTGCTTTTTTTGGCTTAACTTCACCAAGAATAGATCTTGATGTAGGTCTTTCTACCAAAGCGGAAAAAATCTGAGCAGTTAAATTCAGATTAGAGGAGATTATCTCACATTCTTTTGTGTGTGATTGAATTGCTCTCATAATAGGATAATAATATTGTGGCCAGAATAATGAGTGAAATTCAAAAAGAGTAAATACTTTTCCTCTAAGATAATTTATATAAGTGGAATTCAAAAGATTAAACTTAACTTTTGTGGCCTCATAATCTAAAGTAGAGTGAGAAAAGAAAAGATAAAGAAAAATTAAGGTAAGAAAAACAATCTTTTTCTTCTTTTCTATAACAGTAAATATTTTTTCTAATAAAAGAGAAGAAAAAAACACAAATGCAATTATTCCTTGAGCAGAAAATAATCGATAAGGATATTTAAAAAAGATTATCAAGCTACCGAGAAGAAATCCCGAAAAAAGAAAGATTCGTTTGTTTTTTCTAATGAAGAATAAATAAATTATGGCAAAGATTAATATAAAGATACTTAAATGAGTAAAATAAATTTCTCTAAGAATTTCAAAATGTATAAAACGCAAATATCTCAATTGATGGAAAAGAAAGGGAAGACTTCCTAAAATAGATCCAGCAATAATTTTTAAGGAAAGTATCCTCTCTTCTTTAATAAAAAGTAGAAGAAGTAAAGAAGTTACAAATATCCAAGGAATACCGGCATGAGTATAAAAAGAGAAGATAAGAAAAATGGAAGCAGATAATGTCTTTTTTTTCATTAAAAATAGCCAGCTTAAAAATCCAAAAATTAAAGCTAAGCTGGCCGGAATATTTGCTGAAAGTGAAGAAAAAAAGGGAAAAAAGCTACTTAAGGTAAGAATAAAAACAAAGGAGAAAAAACTGGAGTTAAAATACCTTAAAACTCTCCATGTAAGGAAAAAGAAAAAAATGGGAACAATACACTCTATAAATTTGGCAGCATTCAACCAAGAAAAACCTAATTTTTTTAAAAAAACTAAAAGAAAGTGATATAAAGGAGGATAAACTTGAGGTCGTCCCCAAGGTGCATAATCCCAAAAATTCCAACCACTCCAACCACCAATTTTCAAAAACCAACAAGCAGTAGATATATGGTAATAGTCATCAATATACTGAGGAAGATAAGGAAATCTTATTAAAGAAAAAATTGCTAAGAGAATAACAATACCCATACTTGCTAAATCAAAATAATCCTTTTCTTTATTCATATTTTACTTTATAAAGATATAAACCCGAAGGAGGAGCTGGTTTTTTATTATAAGGAATTTTCCTTTTTATAATTGCTTCTGCTTCTTCCAAGACAATCTTCTCTCTGCCAACTTCTACAAGAAAATATACAATGCCTCGGGCCATCCCTCTTAAAAATCCGTCTGCTTCAATATCAATATATATAAAGTTGCCCCTCCTTTTTATAGAAATTCTCTTTAAATTACGATAAGTACTTTTATAACGTTTAACTTCTTTAGCAAATATTGAAAAATCTCTATACCCAACTAACTTTTCAGTAACTTTCCTCATTTTCTCAATGTTTAAAGAATCACTTATATACCAGCTATAATGACGCCAGAAAACAGAAGGTTTTTGAGTATTTAAGATTAGATAACGGTAAATCTTTGAAATAGCTTTATGAGCAAAAAAATTTAAAGAAACTGGTTTAACTTTCTTTATTCTTATATCTTGAGGGAGGAAACTATTTAATGCTTTGAAAATATTTTGAAGAGGCAGAGAAGTCTCAATAAAAAAATTAGCCATTTGAGCTTTAGCATGAACGCCTCGGTCGGTTCTTCCTGCATAAAATAATCTTACTTTTTTGCGGAAAAGTCTCTCTATTGCCTTTTCTACTTTTTCTTGAATAGTTATCTTATCTTTCTGGATCTGCCATCCAAAATAACCAGTCCCATCATATTCTATTTCCAAAAGAATATTTTTAAGCATCTATTAATTATATAAAAGAAGAGCCCGCTTTTTAAGCGGGCCCCCTTTCCTCCTTGATGCAAAAAATTTATTCTCCTAAGATATAAACATTAAAATTTCTATTTCTTCTTTTTCTTCTTAGAAGTCTTCTTGGTAGAAGATTTTGAAGATTTTGAAGATTTTTTGGTCACCTTCTTTTTTGCTTTTACCATTCCATCACCTCCTTTTGTTTTTACCTATCAAAATTTTTCATTTTTTAGTTTATAACATTTTAAAAAATTTGTCAATAATTTTTTGTTGTAATGTAAATTAAAAGTTAAAAGTGAACTCTTTTTATAAAATTTAAAAGTTAAAAGTGAACTCTTAAATTAAGCTATAATCTACCTCTAAAAGGAGGTGGATATAGGCTTGTTACACAAAAAGTTTAAGACCGATGATGTAAAAGAACTGTTTAGGAAGTATCTTGACAAAGAGATTAAAAGAAAGCATGTATGTGAAATATTAGGTATTGGTAAAACAAGAGATAAAACCTAACTATTCAACCTGCGAGGCTGGACTGAAAAATGTAGAAATAATTTGCAGAAATAAAACTTTTATCTCAAAAATAATAATTCACCAGAGGATTATACCTTCGGCTATAATGAATATCAAATGGGAAGAGTTAACCCTGCATTCATTTTAGAAGATGGGAATAAATTTTTTAAGGAGTTAAAATGGAGTTGAGGTTATATCAATTTTGGGGACGCATTCTCTTTGCTTGATTTTCTTGTTTTAATCCAAAATTTTATGGTATAATTAAATGGTGATGAGGAGAATACTTATTTTTTGTATAATAATTTTTTTTGTGAGTATAAAAGGGTATCCTCAGACACAGGAAGAAATTTTGAAAGAAATAAAGGAGAAAACTACTACTTCCTCCCAAAAAAAGACATTTTTAAATTTAATTAATAATGCTTATGGGGAAACTGTAAAGAAAGATAGGAAAAAATCTTTAAGAAAAGAGTGGAAAAAGATGTTAGGTATTGATATTTTTTATCCTTATTTTAAAGCTAAAG
>CAZESF010000084.1:0-4380 GCA_964515205.1 uncultured Planctomycetia bacterium | reverse complement strand
GAGAAGGCTTTCACCAATTACTATTTTTATCATTCCTTGAGCTTAATGAGAATCTCCTTTCTTTTAGCATTATTTATTTATGCTTCCTTTGGAATTCTCGATGGACTTGTTTATCCGGAGTTTCTGAAAGCTATGTGGATGATAAGATATGGTGTTGGATGTCCTTTAATATTGGCTATCCTCCTGTATTCATTTTATGCGAGAAAAGAAATATATCTGCAGATAGTAGCAAGCATTGGAGTTTTTGCTATAGGAATTACTATAATAATCATGTTAATGA
Organism: uncultured Planctomycetia bacterium; assembly: GCA_964515205.1. Lineage (GTDB taxonomy): Bacteria > Omnitrophota > Gorgyraeia > Duberdicusellales > 4484-171 > CAZBLX01. Next base: position 4,100 of record CAZESF010000084.1, on the reverse strand, counting down.
TTATTTCCTCAGATCCTTCCCAGAAATACTATGTAGGACTAATGCTTGTAACATTTTACGGATATTTAGCTGTAGGACTAAGGTTCCGTTATGCAACCTTTGCAGGCTGGGCGATTGCAATTGCTTATTTTATTATGTCATTTCTTTTGGTAAGACCCGAATTCCATTTCCTTATCAGTAACACTTTTACATTATTTTTTGCGAATTTAATTGGTATGATAGGGAACTTCTTATTTGAAAAATCCATTCGTAGAAATTTCCTTTTATCCAATCTTATTAGCATAGATAAAGAGGAATTAGAAAAACTTTCTGTTACAGATGAGCTTACCAAACTTGCAAATCGACGCTACTTCGAAGATTTTCTGGATAAAGAATGGAATAGTGCTATACGTTATAAATACCCTATCTCGCTTCTAATGATAGATATAGATTTTTTCAAAAATTACAATGACCATTATGGACATAGAGCAGGAGATGAATGTCTTATCAAAATTGCTTCTGCACTAAAAGACTTTGAGAGACGGCACGGTGATTTGGTAGCAAGATATGGGGGAGAAGAATTTATGGTGATTCTTTCCGGTACTGATGCGGATAATGGGAGAAGAATAGCCGAAGAAATTCGGAAAAAGATAATGAATTTAAAAATCCCTCATTCTGCTTCTACTATCAGTAATGTAGTGACAGTTAGTATTGGAGCTGTTGCGGTAATTCCTTCAAAAAATATTCAAAAAGAAGATATTATAGAAGCAGTAGATAAAGCCCTGTATCAGGCAAAAAGCCAGGGCAGAAATAGAACAGTGTATGTTGAATTGAAGTAATTATGCACTCATTCCGATTACAAGATTAAACCATAATGATAAGAATACAACGCAACTCCTACAAGCAAGACAATTAAACTTTTTTCCACTCAGGCTTATCAGAAATCTCTTTAAGAGTTTGATTAGGTTTAGAAATTACTCCATAAAAATTTTTGGAGGGGATTCATTTTTTAGACTCTCCAATTTAGTTATATTAATGTAAGACCTACCACTTCTTTTTGTCATATTAACAAGTTCCTCGATTGTTCCTTTGCCAATATTAATATCTAAACTTTAACTTTTTATCGTAATAGTTTATACAAAACTTTTTATTTTTTTATTAAAATGGAATTTCTTCATCATTTCTCTTTTCTGAAATTATCTCTAAATGTCTCTTTACTAAATAATTGACTAAAACTCCTGCTAGATTAACAGCTAACTCGGCAAGAGATTGGGGTATGGTTTTAATTCCTTCCCTTTTCCGTGTCCAGCTCCTGGTTCTTCATTCCGTATTATTGCCACTGCTCTTAAAATATTTTCCTCAAATGCTTTTAAGAAACCATTATAATAAGATGGTACTAGCCGCTTTCTATCAGTTGTCTAAATAATTGCCCCGGTTTAGCTCTTTGAATATTTAAAATACACTTAATAGTGCTCTCAATGGCTAAATTTGCATTTTGGATTGCGCCCTCATAATCTCCATTTGCAAGATCTTCCCGAGCTTTCTCAAACTCTTGTAATGCACCTGTAAATTTAACCTCATTAAGCAATTGATAAGTTCTCCTCAATATTTCTTCTTCTATATAAATTGAATCCACAGGAAAAATCTTACCTTCCGCCATCCTCCAACTTAAATTACTTTCCTCCATAATTTGGTTAAATTCTTTCTGAAAATGGAGTTGTTCATCTGCAGAAAGAAAATTATAAAATAATTCTATTGCGTCCAAAAGGTAAGGAGGATAGCTTCCTCTTAAAATAAATCCTTCTAAATCTGTAGATACGATCACCCCCTCTTTTTCTTCTGAATACGCCAAAAGATGCTCTAATCCATGTTCTGATTTAATTTCTTCGGTTAACTGTTCCAATCTACTTGTCCAATAACTCCATCCATTATCTGTAAACTCATTCCATCTTTCATTAAATTTAATTAACAATTTCCATATCCGTATACGAGTGGCTCTAGGAATACTCACCTTTAATCTTCCTTCTTTAAGTGCTTTTTGACATCTTTTTGAAAATACCCATGCCATTTTTATTTCTCTCTACTTATAAAATTTTTTTCTATTTATTTCCTTCCTCCCATTCCTAAACATATCCATATAAAATATCAAAAGGTACAGCCATTGTTTCCGTCAATACATTTACGTCCCTTGTCTTACCTGTATAAATTAACTCTATTTCCTACCTTTCTTCTAAAAGAAACCATTTGTATTCCTCTGGTAAAGGTCTTCCTTCTTTCAAAAGTTCGATTATAGTTTGAATTTGTTTCTCAGTAAGTCTGCTCATTTTTCACTCATACCCCATTCATTACCTTTAATATACCTTCTCCTCTCTTTTTGCAAGAGATATATTGACCCGTTTTTAATAATTACGAAGCCAATTCATTCAGAAATTCATTGCCTATCTTAGCAAGAAACTCTGCACGTGCTAATAAAAAATCATCATAATTTTTCACATCCCAAACAGAAATTATATTATTATATGTGACAATAAATTCTGGAGGGATTAAGTGTTTTCGAAGAACATCTGGTTCTATTCTAAAGTGTAAAATATACTCAGCAGGTGGCCTACGATTAATTTTTCCACAGTTAGTTGTTGAAGTAAGAACTGTTATATTAGCTAGCATATGGATATCATCATCGCTTCTTCCAGATTTCTTCAAAACATTTCGAGGAAAGATATGATGCCATTGTGGCTCAAAACCTTCATTAAGTTTGTTTTCTGTAACATCATAACCGATTCGTGTGCCATCCACCCAATCCGTCGCTCCATTTCTAAAAAGCAGGAGATAAAGGAGCAACCGCTGGAAACGATTACCAGCCCTATCATATCTTACTAAAAAATCCTCAGCTTTAAGTTTATCCTGAATACGCAACCCTTCGGACAACTTATTAATAGCTTCAGAAAATGTCTTAGCATTATAAATTGTTTTTGTGTCTTCATTTAAAGTTGTAATTGCGGATCCACTATACCGTCCATCCCAATTTGCCAAAAGGAACCATTTAAGAGCTTCACCGAAATTATATTCTTGTGTATCGTGAAATTTTGCATGAAGGACAAAGAGTGGAATCAAGCTATTTGCTGATGGAAGAAGTTTAGCTGAAAGTAATCCATATTCCTGTAATTTTTTTATTACTTCCCTGATGGTTTGCTCAGTTTTTTTCCAAATAGATGGAAACGATTCAGGTTTCCAGAAAGTCTCAGGGACTTCTAAAAGACGAGCTCTCCCTACATGAATGCCCGTCATAGTTCTTACATATATTCCAGCATCTAAATCCCAACCACGATCTTCTAAGTCATCTCTAAAAGGTAAATATTTTCCTCTTACCCATCCTGGATTTCGTACAGCAGCTAAGGCGAGAACCACATCTGCTTCTTTAACACGAGTGCCAGCTTGATTTAATCGGGCGAAAATCTCAGCCACGTCTTCAACTTCATGTTCGATCTCAATAGTAGGAATATCTCTTTCTCTAATTTGCCATAGTCGTTGTAAACGAGACCTAACTTTTCTCTTTAAATCAGAAGTAATCTTTTCTTCGGGAATAGCAGAGAAAATTTTTTCTTCTAATTCCACTAAATCACCTGAATCATTGAGTTTTAAAATATCACGAATACTAATCCATGAAGGATCACGCTGCCTTACAGGATTAGGACGGGCAAATTCGAGGCGATCATCATCTTTTGAAAAAATATTAACCATAACATCATATCGCTTCAGTGTTTCATTCCAATCTCGAGCATCCGGCCACCAATAAGGTTTTTGTTCTAATAAGATACACAAAGCTGTTGTACGTTGTTGTCCATCAACAATCCAAAGAGAAGCTGCTGCTCCCTTAGCTGTTTTAGCTTCCTGATAGGCAGAAGAATTCCACAACAGGAATGAACCAATAGGATAATTTCTATAGAGTGATTCAGCTAATAATTTTACTTGTTCAGGATCCCAAATAAATTCTCTTTGAAATTCCGGAATGTCAAGATTATTTGCCACGGACTTTTTGACAACCTCATAAACCTTTTGTTGGTAAATTGCCATAATATAATTCTCCTTTTATTTTTATAATCTCTTACCTTTTCTGTTCAAAC
>CAZESF010000083.1:0-4391 GCA_964515205.1 uncultured Planctomycetia bacterium | reverse complement strand
TTCGCAATCCTTCCAATTCCCTCTTGATTCTGTGATTTTCTGATAAACCCGCTCGGTTTCCCGGAGCATGCGGTCGAAGGTAAACTCTTTGAGGGCCTTCTTGCGGCCGGCTTGGCCCATGCGCCGGCGGAGCTCGGGATCGGCGATGAGCCTTTGTGACGCCTCGGCCAAAGCGTCCGGATCCCTGGGCGGAACGAGAAAACCGATAATCTCCCTATCACCCCGTGGCTAAGGGAGCCCTGAACCCAAGTCCAGGAGACCAAGGAGGGTGAGGAAGGGGCAAGGAGAAAGATATGGTCCTTTTGAGAAAAGACTCGATGCCATCCCTTGGGCATTTGAGGCCCCCGGAGGGATCAAATCCAAGGCTTAGGTGTCAAAGATGGGTAATAGCTGCATGATGGAAGGAAGGAGCCGCTACAGAATTTCAACTAAAAATGGGATTGACTCGGGCTGCATAATGGAAAATGATTTAAAGCTTTTCTTTTTTAAAAATTTGAGAAATTTTTAGATTTTGTTCTTCGTAAATCTCTTTCATCTGGTACGGGGCATATGTTCAATCTTTTTCTTTTTGTGTCTTTTTAAAATAATGAAATCCCATATACCTTTTAAATAACCTATACCATAGCTAAGATGCAAAGTAGCAAAAACAAGAGGGAGAACAAAAAAGAATCTAAATCCTTTTTTTAGAAAAATTTTTAAAGAAAATGCCAAGTTGGCAATTATATAAGAACCCAATATAAAAAGAAAAAGCCACAAAAATGGTCGGTAAATTACTGAAAGCACGAGTGAAATAATCAAACTTCCAACAAAGGCTGGGGGGACAAAGTGTCGCCATGAAGGCAAGGCTTTATGTTTCTCAAAAATTAAAGGTTTACTTAGCCCATAATTAAAATACTGCCTTCCTAATTTGGATAATGTAGGACGGGCATAGTAAACAGAATAAACATCAGGTACAAGCAATATTTTGCCACCATTTCTTGAAATTCTAAAATTAATCTCGGCATCTTCACCCGCAAAATCGAAATGTTCATCAAAAAGCCCCACTGAATTTAAAATACTTCTTTTGTATGCTCCATAAGGTACAGTATCTACATAAGTTGGTTTTTCCGTTCCCAACCTGTATTTTATATTTCCGATACCGAAAGAGGAACATAAAGCCTCAGATATTGACCTTGCAACTAAAGTGTTACTCCCTGGCTTTATTTTCCACATGCCTCCTACAACATCTGCCTTTGCATCTTTCAACCATCCTGCCAATTTAGAAATATAATCTTTAGGATACTCTGCATGTGAACTTATTATTATTATAACATCCCCTTTTGATTCACGAACCCCCATATTAAAAGCTACCACCTGAGTTCTAAATGGATTATTAAGAAATTTTATAAAAGGATATTTTTTGCAAAAGTAAAAAATAATTTCTCTTGTTTTATCTTGGCTCCCACCATCAATAACTAAAACTTCAAGTTTATCTTTGGGAAAATCATTATTTACTATGGAGAGTAAACATTTCTCTATGTACTTCTCCTCGTTATAGGTTGGTATAATTACACTAACCATTTTCCAAAATTCCTCTTAATTCTTGTGCTACAAATTCAATTTCTTCATTCTTTAGCTCAGGATAGATTGGCAAACTTAAAATTTGGCGTGCACATTTTTCTGCTATAGGGAACATACCCTCTTTATAACCTAAAGACTTATAAGCTTTTTGTAAATGTAATGGTATAGGATAATGAATACCTGTTTGAATCCCCATTTCTAACAACTTTTTCCTTACCTCATCTCTGCTTTTGTTTAATATCCTCACCACATAAAGATGATAAACATGCTTAACATAAGGAAGTTCATATGGAGTAAGAATACTATCAACTTCTGACAAAAATTGATTATAAAGATAAGCTATGCTTCTCTTTTTTTCTGTCCATTCTTTTAAATGCTTTAGTTTTATATTTAATATTGCTGCTTGCAATGCAGACATTCTAAAATTTCCACCAACAATGTCATGATAATATTTTTGTTTTGAACCATGGTCTCTCAGCATTTTTATTTTTTCTGCAAGTTCATAATTATTTGTAATTACGGCTCCTCCTTCACCATAACTACCTAAATTCTTACTGGGATAAAAACTAAAAGCAGCAGCAATTCCAAAAGTTCCAACTCTTTTCCCCTTATATTCAGCAAGATGAGCCTGACAAGCATCTTCAATAACATAAAGATTATATTTTTTGGCAATTTTAAGTATATCATCCATTTCAGCAGGCTGACCATATAAATGAACGGGAATAATTGCTTTAGTATTGGGGGTTATGCAATTTTCAATAAGTTTGGAATCGATATTATAAGTTTTTTCGTCTATCTCGACAAATACTGGTTTTGCCCCGTTTAAAGATATAGCTTCTGCTGTAGCAATAAATGTATTTACAGGAACAATAACTTCATCACCTTCTCCTATTCCTAAAGCCTTAAAAATTAAATAAAGAGCACTTGTTCCTGAACTTACCGTTATACAATATTTGACATTATGAAGTTTAGCAAAACTTCTCTCAAATTCCTCAGTAAATGGCCCCAAAACAAAAAATGAACTTTCTAAAACATCTTTCACCACCTTGTCAATCTCACTTTTTATACTATGATACTGTCTTTGAAGATCCACAAATTTAATCATTTCAAAAACCTCCGAATTTCAGCCTTCGAGCCGTACACAACTGCTCTTGATGGTATATCATTAACAACTATTGATCCAGCACCTATAATTGAATTTTCTCCTATGGTAATTCCACACTTAATTACTGAACCTGCTCCTATACTTGCACCTTTTTTTACAATTGTCTTGATAATTTCATACTCTTTTATCTGTTCTCCGCTCTCATCGCAAGCTCTCGGATAAAGATCATTGGTAAATATAACATTAGGCCCTATGAAAACACACTCTTCTATAACTACACCTTCCGGAATGAAAACAAATGGCTCTATTTTTGAATTCTTTCCAATCCTCACTCCATTTCGGATTTCAATAAAAGACCCAATTTTAACATTATCATCTATAAAAGCCCCGTAGATATTAACATTGCTCCATAAGGAAACACCCTTAGCCAGCACCGAGTTTACAATTAAAATATTATATTCTGGTATATGCAAAGAAATCGGCTTATTATTGCTTTCGATTTCATACTCTTGATTTCTAAAAAATATAACTCCACTCATTTTAAGCTCCTATCTATCATTTCCAGCACTTCTACTACCCTCAATCCTGCTAAACCATCTGTGATTGGTTTCTTACCATTTTTTATGCAATCAACAAAGTGATCTACCTCGACCGCCAAAGCTTCCTCTGTATCTAATTTAGGTGCCCACATATCACCAGTTCTATATTGAATCCAGATCTTATATAAATCTTCCGGGGATTGAATTACCTCTACTCCCTTATCATAAACTTTCACCTTTTCGCTTGGCTCTGTGTCGTTATAAACTATCATTTTCTTAGTACCCCCAATCAAAGTTAAACGAATTTTCACAGGAGAGATCCAGCTTACATTAATATGAGCACTCTTTTTACCTTTTAGATACAAGAAGATGGAGGCCATCGCCTCTTTTAAGTGATTTCTATATTTCATGCCCGCTGATACTACCTTTTCTACCTGAATTCCGTTAAAAAGAAAATCAACTATAGAGATATCATGAACAGCCAAATCCCAAATTACATTTACATCAGACTGAAAAAGCCCTAAATTAACCCTTGTGGAGTCATAATAAACAGGTTCTCCTATTTCTCCCCTGTCTATCAATTCTTTGATTTTCCGAACAGCCCCTGTATAAATAAATGTATGGTCTACCAACAATATACGATTTTCCCTTTCTGCTATCTTTATCAACCCCTCTGCCTCTCTAACAGAGGTGGTCAACGGCTTTTCCACCCATACATGTTTACCAGCTTCAAGTGCTAATTTAGCCATATCAAAATGCGTGGACACAGGAGTAGCAATTGCAACTATTTCCGTCTCTTTATCCCTCAGGACATCAGTAAGGTTTGTAGACAGATTGACTGATGGATATAATAAAGAGGCCTTTCTTAACCTATCTTTTGAGGAGTCAACTATCCATTTGAGTTGAGTCTCTGGATGGTTATTAAAATTTCTCGCCAAATTTGGTCCCCAATAACCAAAACCGACAACAGCTACTTGCATTATTTACCCTCCTTGTCTTCTTGTTTTTTCAACAAATCCTTTTGGTATAACAAATAAATGTTCTCCTTTATTCAATACAAAAACTAAGGCAAAATTTTTATTCTCCATAACTTTTTAAAACCTCCGCAATCCTTTCACTTGCCTTCCCGCCGCCATAAAAGTCAATCCATTTTTTATTATTCGTATCCTCATTGTAAGCTTTTACAG
>CAZESF010000082.1:0-4396 GCA_964515205.1 uncultured Planctomycetia bacterium | reverse complement strand
ATCAAACCCGAGGTGTAATTTCAAACCCGACGTGTAATGAGATTTGGTAAGTAGGATAAGGATTCTTAAAAACTGCGACCATAACTTGACATTTTATTTTCAAAAGATTTTGTCAAGTTACAAGATAAATTCACTTATTCCATTACATAATCAAATTCCATTACATATCAAAATTTAGGATGTATCCTCGTCTAAAAATTGAAAAAGAGAATTTTTTGTCCAAGTCAGATAAGTCTGCTAATTATTTTTATGAACAAGGAGAGATAATAAGGGAAAATTCTTATTCCCCTTTTTTGCCTTATCCATAAATTATACTTTCGCAGATATAAAAACTAACATCTATTCAAAGATAAAATACTACTCCTACTCAAAGCCTCTTACAGATTGCACCTGCCCTGAGATTAAGGAGAAAAAGGCTATATAGAGGCTTTTTGGAGTTAAAACTAAGCAAGATGATTTTGATTAAAGTAACCAAAAAGTACTCCTTAGATACAATTATTGATAATTAAGAGAAAGGCAAAACTTGACCACTAAGATTCAATTGAGCAAAATTACGTCTCAACCTTTTCTTTCAGATAAGAATCAACCTCTTTTGTTTTCTTTGAAAGAAGTTCTATCGCATATTGAGCAGCTTTTTTTCCCGAAAGCAGCATCCCACCAAAAGTAGGCCCCATACGAGGAATTCCATAAACAGTTGATACTGCCATGCCTGTTATAATCAAACCAGGATGGATTTGACCTGTCTTCTCTACTACCAAATCCTCAGAGGAATTAACATCCATTGGCCCAAAATTAGCCAGTTTCAGAATATTTCTTCTTTCTAAACTTCTGCATACCCAGGCATCATGCCCAGTAGCATCGATAACGATTTTTGATTCTAAAGAAATAGGATCAATACAAGCAATCTGCTTGGGCAAGGTTGCTACCGGAGTCCAATTAATAACCACACCACATACCCTTCCTTCTTTATATATTACATCATCGAACTTAGTCATATTCAAAATCTTAACACCAGCTTCACAGGTAGCGGAAATAAGCTTTGCACAAGCACCCGGTCCTTCTGTGGTGAATAAACCCTCTTCTACCTCCTTATAAGGTATCTTAAGCTCCTCCAAAACCTGCTGTGCAGGAGCTCTAAAGGTAAGAGTATTCATCAAATACCCACCAATCCAGAATCCACCTCCTAAATAGTTATTACTCTCAATAAGCAATGTCTTGAAACCCTCTTTGCCTAAATCCCTTGCTGCCATAAGCCCGCTTGGGCCGCCTCCTACTACAATTACGTCTGAACTGATGTAGGACTCAAACCATTTCATGAATTCATTAACAATCGCTCTACTAATTTTTGCTTCACTGACTTTCTGAAACATATTTATTCACCTCCTTCTGAAAATATCTCTCTGCCACTTTCTGCACCACATATTAAATCATCAGTTTAAAATCTGTCAATATTATTTATATTTACATAGCGTAGAAAATCATGAAATTTTTATTTTATCGTTATCCTTCTTAATTAAAACCAATCTCCTGTATTCAGGAATTAGTTTTCTCCAGTTATTAGTTGGTTCTATTTTTGTCCATCATAACAAAAACACTTCCAATATTTTTCAAGAAGATTTTTTAATTCTCCTATTATAGCTTCTGTTTCTTTAAGTCCTAACTCAGGAGAAGGAATCCCTTTTTCTTCTAAATTCAAATCTATATCTAAGTCTAACAATCCACAAATTAAAGAACCCCAGGCAAAAGGTAAAACTTTCAGGTTATACCCAGAAGTTATTAAATCAACTACTCTTCCCTGACAAACTCTTTCTGCTATTTTTCTCACATAATCACCAATCATCTTAAATCCTTCCAAAGTTAGCCCTAAATCTGTCAATTCATCTAAATAATGAGGGTCAGAACCTCCATATCTTATAATTATCTGTGGCCTAAATTCTTCTGCTAAAGGAACAATTATTTTCTCAAAAACAGCTTTATAAGCTAAGTTAGAAGCTCCTCTGGGCAAAGGAATATTAACTGTAAATCCTTCACCTTTATCTTCTCCAATCTCCCAGATAAATCCTGAACCAGGATAAATAGTTTGTGGGTCTTGATGGATATCAATAAATAAAACTTCATTATCTTTGTAAAAAATCTCTTTTGTTCCATTTCCTGCATGAGCATCTGTATCTAAAACTAAAATTTTTTTAAAACCAAAATTTTCTTTAAGATATTTAATAGCAACTGCCACGTCATTATATACACAGAAACCTTCTCCAAAATCGGGCTTTGCATGATGAAGCCCCCCACCAATACCAATTGCTTTTTTAAATTTACCTTCTGCTACTAAACTGACTGCTTTTACAGAAGCCCCAACAATCAATCTTGCAGCTTTATCTATTCCTTCAGGAAGCTGGTAAGTTAAAGGATCAAGATTATCTAAACTGAAATAATTAAAGATATCAGAGATATATAATCCTGAAGATGCATATTTTACTGCTTCAATATAATCTTGTGTGTGGACTAATTTTAAAAGATCATCTTGAGCAGGTTCAGGTTTTATAATTTCAAATCTATCTTTAAAAGGAGAAAAAGTTTTTTGAAAAAAATTCCAGAATAGGAAGAATCTATTACCTTGAAAAGGATGATTCCCTCCAAAACTATATCTTTTTAAATCTTCATGGTATAATAAAGCAGTCTTCACAAGGTTAATCAAAACCTCCCTGAACTTCCCGCAGACGTGCCAGCCTCTCCTCCTCTTTAATCCCTTCTTTATGCTCTTTATCTCCTTCCTCTCCCTTACACCTTTGAGAAAGTGCTTGACTTACCTCTTGACGAGAATAGCAGATTAAAATATCCCCTGGCTTAATTACTGTATCTGCTTTTGGCACACCGATATATTTTTCTTCTCCATTGATTTTGCGATAAATTGCCAAAATCAAAGCTCCCTCCAATTTCAAATCACTCAATTTTTTATCACTTAACCAGCTATCCTTCTTCACTTTGATACGCGAAATAACATAACCTTTACTTAATCCTAATATCTGTTCATAATCATAAATACGTAATTTTGTCCATTTAACTAATGCTTTAGTGATTAATCTTTTCATTATGTTATAAATATAGTGTGAGCGAGCAAAAAGAAATATTCCCAAAAGTCCACAAGCCAAGATTATACCTCTTATAAGAATATTCCTTTCTGATTGTCCTACAAAGGTTAAAACTAAGGTAGCAATGGAGGAGGTGATTCCTGCGCTTCCTAAAAGAATTAAAATGCGTATAATGCGTCGACGTACAGGATGATTAACAATTACTTCTGATTCCTGAGTAGTAAAACCTGCTCCAGAAAACGCAGATTGAGCTTGGAAAGAAGCTACCTCAGAAGACAACCCTGTAAGTTCTAACGCTACTGCTCCAATACGCACAACTATGATGGAAAAAACAATTATAATTAACAAACTTATAAGGGCAAGCATACCCAATTTAGACTACTTCTTCAGATCTAATTTCTTCTAACTTTTGAGGATTCTTCCGGTAGGTTATAAGCTCTTCTTTAATACTCTCAAAGACTTCATCAAACTCTCCTCTTTTTCCTCTTCCTTTTAAAGGATTCACATGGCTTAATATATCTTTTCTTATAAAGGGATGAAGAGGCAATTCCTTTTCCTTCATTTTATTAATCAAATCTGTAATGATATTATCTATTTCTATAATGAGAGAACCTCTTTTTTCTCTTATTTCTTTTGCTTCTTTAAGAGGAAGGTCTAAATAGTTATCACACTTAGAGATTATTGGTTCAAATGCACTTCCGTGAAATCTTTCTACATTCTGATAAGCAAAGCCTAAGGTAATAAAGTGGGGAAGTTCAACAGAATCTCCCACTTCACTCTCACTTTCTTTCAAATCAGGTTTTTCTTCTAAAAGATAAAAGTACAGATTGTAGGCAACATAAGCTTTCTCTCTGATGTTAGGTTGTTTTTCAATATTTAAATTTATCATTTTTGTTCCCAAATGAGAAGGGACAATTACCGATAAAAATTCATTCATTCCCAATGCTTCTCCTGCCAAAAAACGATGTTGCCCATCAATAATTATATATTTATCCTTTTCTGAATATACCACCAAAGGGACCAAAAAACCTAAACGTTCAATAGACAGAGAAAGCATCCTTATATGTGCTTTACTTGGCTTTCTCTGAAAACGGGCCACCTCTAACTTTTCCCTTGGCAAAACAGCAACTTTAAGAGATTCGTTAATTATAGGGTCAGTAATTTCTAACATTTTACTTTTCTCTTCTTTTTTTCTCGCCATAGCTTTTATTATACACAGAGAGATAAAAATGCAAATATAAAATTGAAGATAATGTTGTTACAATAACAAAATGTTAAAAATAATTACTACAATAAAATGTTAAATT
>CAZESF010000081.1:0-4540 GCA_964515205.1 uncultured Planctomycetia bacterium | reverse complement strand
TAAAGGAAACTTTATCCTTTAGATAAACAGCAATATCTATATCTCTAAAATTTTTAGAATTTATAAAAGAACCGTATAGATAAGCAAAGACTATCTTTTTTTGAGAATCTAAAAATTCTCTTATCTTTTTTATTTCTTTTGGATTATTCACTTTTTGCTTTATCCTTGTTTATCAATGTTCTTCCTCTGATTTAAATAAAGTTTAACATAGTATCAAATCTTTAACAAGAAAAAATTATTACCACAGACTTTAACATTAAAAGCATCTCTGGAAAATTTTCATCAAGGTCTTTTAAATAACTTTTAAATTTAATAAATCCAATTTCTTAAAAAGAGATTTTATATCCTGAGCTTTTCCATACATTAGAACCTGTTGAACATACATATCTAAGATAGCTGGAGAATCTAAGTCTAACTCTGTATTATCCTTTAAAAACCAGAATAATCTTTTATCAGCACTTACCTTCATAATAAGTGATTACCTTACAATTAAAAATACCCTCTCCTCTTCTTATTATACCATATCGTCATAATATATCCTCTTCTTCTTTTTAAATATCAACAAAATCACTGAGTAATATGTCACCTAACGGTTCGGACATAAAAGAAGTTCATTCCTAGTTTTAAATGGCTACTGAGTTTGGGTGAGTGCTAAAAGAGCATAAACCTTTTATGCTGTGTTATTGGAAGTGGCAAATTCAACTCTCCTATAGTCTTATGATATTTGCTTCAGTTATTAATTAACAGAATTTTTAGGTCGATTTCCTAATTACTCAAGGCTTTTAACGCTATCTACAATTATCTTTAAAATTTCCTCCTCTATCTTCCCTGAACTTGAGATAGTAAAATTTATCTCATTTTTCTTCTTTTTATCTACTAATAAAATATCTGTAAATTCCCTTCCATTTTTAGTCCCTTGCATAATGAATCCTTTAAAAGGGACTTTTTTAATTTCATAAATTTTTATCTCATCTAAATTGCCTAATACTACACTTTTTAAAGTTAAGGGAATAATCCCAAAGCGTGCATAGTAAACTGCTTGATATAACTCATAACTATCTACTATTCCCATTCCATAAAAGAACAAAAATTTACCCATAGGAGAAGGTTCCTGAAGAAATTTCTTAAATAAACCAGGGGTAGCTATAAGTTTAGCCTTCTTATCTTTATTTTCAAAAAGAAGTTTTTGTTCTTCTACTTTAACCAGTTTAAAACATGGTGGGATTAAAAAAGCAACTCTTTCCAAAGTATATTTTTTTTGTTCTCTTATTAATAAATTTTGTGCGATTTCCCAGTTCTTTCTTTGAGGAACTACTCGAACTTGTGGAATTTTCCAATATATATAAACCTCAAGGATTGAAAACATCAAAAAAACAGGTAGCATAAACCTCATTATAAATTTCCGCTGGGAAAGTTTTCTCTGATGCAATATTTCTTTAGGAAATCTTTTGAGCAATTCTTCTACTACTTGCCGTTTTTCTTTTATATCTAATGCCATCGCAAGAAAGGCCTTCTGTAACCAACCTTTCTTAATACTTACATTTAACAATTTACCGTATTCGACTATGTAAATTGCTTTAACCTTACGATAAGGAATATTCCCTGTTAAAAACTTAACTATTTGTTTTTTTTCATCATCGAAAGAAAATCGATTTAACGGAAAACCTATAATATAAAGAAAAAATACACCGGGTAATGATAGGACTAAAATGAATATAAAAAAGTGGAAGAAGCAATATTTACCGACCATCATAAAGGATAGTAAAAGACAAATAGGCAAGAAATATACATATCCTTGTTTCACAAATAAGAGAATATTTCCTCTAAAAGTTATCTTTTGGCTTTGTTGTTTCATCTCTCTCTAATTATTCAACATAAAAGAAACCCGGTCCTTTAAACCCTCTATTAAACAAGTTTGCATATAGAAGGCTGGGTTTGGGGAAACCTTTTATTTTCCTTTTATCCACTGTTAAATGCTATAAATTTTTATGGATTTTACAAATTGCTCTTTTTCTTACCTTCAAACAGAATAAAATACATTCCTAAATAAAATAGAATCCCTATTGTAGTTATAATTCCAAACATAATAACAATAATATCTGAGAAGAATTTCTTACAATAGAAATACAACAGAGAAAATAATACTGCATAATAAACAAAAGTAAATACTGCCACAGGTATACTTTTTTTCCTAACTTGTTGCTTTTTGCTTTCTAAGCCAAAAGAAAGACCTACTAAGTGAAAAATAAAAACAATAAATGCCCGCGTAAACACTAAATAACCGGGAGTAATTTTTGAGTACCATCCAATTTCTTCAAATACATATCCACCATATTTCTGACAATCACTCTGTTGAACAATAGAAAGAAAAATAACAAAAATGATTGAGATAACTGAACCAATGATTACTCCCCATCTAATTCCATTCATTTCAAAATAATTTAAAAATTTCTTTGTCTTTTCTGTAATTTCAGCTTCGCGTGATGGACTTGTAAACTTTAAAGTTTTACTAAACGGGCTTGCCTGTTCTAAGAAAAACTCTTTTTTGCAGTATTCGCAATAAAGGGAGTAAACATGACCGAATGGATAATAAGATTGTCTTAATCTAAAACTAAAATTTCTTTTCTCATATTCACATTTTTTGAATAAATTACCACATATAGGACATCTCACATTTTTCAATATCCATTTTTTTACAAAGTATGCATCTATACCCTCCCCGGATTCCCCAAACAAAAGAACCACTAATATAGCTATAAACGTAACACTAAAAAGTGCGAGGCCTGAAAGAGAATCAAAATGGCTGAAAAAATTAGAATTTGTGGTAATTGAAACTATTCCTATTATAAGTAGGGTTAAAGCAAGTGCAAGAAAAACCACAATGGTGATAATCTTGCATAATGGAATTTTATAGCTTTTAAAAATATTTTTTGTATCTCGATCCATAATTATAATCGATTGATAATTTATATTTGCAAAATCCGTTAAGAAAATTTATTGCGTCTAACAGAATCAGCTAATCTTTTCTGTTTAATTGCAATTTCCAAAAATTGGGAAGAATTTGATGGCGCAAACTGGGTAAATCCTATCCCACCTTGATATTTGATAATAATGAACCACGATTTTTTCTCAATACTTTTTATGTTAGAAAATGGAATAAAATGGCTTTTAAATAGACCTTTTGTTTCTATTCCATTATCTTTGATTATAAACTTGGTCCGTTCAAAAATTATAGATGCCAATAAAACCCCAAAAATACTTATAACATTTAATGCTATGAGTGGATGCAGTATTCTATCTAAAACTTCTGGAGGATATATCTTCCAGAATAAAATATCAGCACCAATAAGAGATAAGATGGCAATTGCCATAAGGACATACATACATTTTTTACCTTTTATTCCTGCTTCTAAAATTACTTTCATATCCCCAAATCCCGTTAATAAAATTTATTGCATCTAACATATTCGGGCTATACGAAGTCGGCGTAAGCCGATTTGGGCAAACAGAATGAACCGTATATGCTGTGTTATCGCAAGTGCCTAAATCATTTCAATAGTCATTTTTTTATTTCCACCCAGAGACCTGCACGATCATAGCTTATATGAAAATTTGATATACCTGCCTTATTTATCACTTCTTGTAATTTATCAGGCGAACTGTAAGCTTTAGCACCATCACCCAGAGAGTGGTCTCTTAAAGATTTCATACGCTTATATTCTTCATCAGTAACATATCGCCCAAAGCCTCCACCAACAAGGGCAATACCACCTTTCTTTAAAATTCTATAAATTTCTTTAAACACCTGCACCTTATCTTTCCAGCAATGATATGAACCTCTGCTGATTATGAAATCAGCAAATTCGTTCTCAAAAGGCATCTTGTGTGCATCACCCAAAATGGGGATTATCCTATCTGCCAATCCACTCTCTTCAATGTTCATACGTGCAACTTCGTATATTGCTCTTTCCTTCTCCAGTGCGAATATCTTTAATTTGGAATGTTTGCATAACTCAATTGCAAAAACAGCCGTGCCACAACCAACATCCACACATACACCTTCCAAAACACCATAATCCTCAATGATTTGTTTAACGGTAGAGACAATTGCTGGCATAAAGTTTTCTTTAACTTTTTTATCAAAACGCTTCGCCTCTAAAAGGTCCATCTCAGCATAATCAGCAGGAACACGTTCTTCAGGCATAATATTATCCTCTTCTTAACCTTTTAAATAATTTCAATATAATTTTCTGTTCTTGCTATCCCCCCCATTTAGACATTTCCGATAACGTTCTGGACATATCCGAAGTTCCGAGCGGAGCAAGAAATTTGGACGAAGCATTAGCGAAATCGGAGAAGCATCTGTTGGGTAACCCTGTTTAGGGGGTGAGCTACGAAAGTAGCGAAGCGTTTCGCTTGGCGGCACAATTTTATACATTCTTCTCACCTTTTAGATTATTTTCAAGAAAGTCTAAAATAACGTCTCTTCTTAACAGCTCATGACAGAATTGATTTTGATAATTCCTGAGGCAACCATAAC
>CAZESF010000080.1:0-4573 GCA_964515205.1 uncultured Planctomycetia bacterium | reverse complement strand
TATTTATAGTTTAGTGGAGAATATGCTTGAGTTTGTTTTTAAAGAAGTATTGAATGTAAAGCTTAAAATTCCTTTTCCACGGATTAGATATAAAGAGGCGATGGAGAAATATGGTACTGATAAGCCGGATATAGGAGAGGGAGAATTTAGATTTTTGTGGATTTATGAATTTCCTCTTTTTGAATATAATGAAGAAGAAAAGAGATGGCAATCTCAGCATCATCCCTTTACCGCCCCTTATGCTTCAGATATAGAGCTTTTAGATAAGGATCTTAAAAAAGTGCGTGCCCGTGCTTATGATTTAGTGCTTAATGGAGTTGAGGTTGCAAGTGGTTCTATAAGGATTCATTCTTCTGATTTGCAAAAAAAGATTTTCTCTTTAATTGGAATAGGCAAAGAAGAAGCAGAGAAAAGATTTGGCTTTCTTTTGCGTGCTTTTAGGTTTGGTGCTCCTCCCCATGGAGGAATTGCTTTTGGTTTAGACCGTTTATATGCTATAATTACCAAATCAGAGAGTATAAGAGAAGTTATCTCTTTCCCTAAGACCCAAAAAGGGATTTGTATGTTGACAGAGGCTCCCTCTCAGGTAAATAATAATCAATTGGAAGAGTTAGGGATTAAAATAAAAGAAAAGGAGGAAGAATGAGATATTTTATATTTTTGGGGGTTATTTTTTTATGTGGGTGTCTTATAAGAACCTATACTATTCAAAAACCGCGCAGAGATTTGGAGATTGAGGGAAACAGAGGTTATATCTATGGTGAACCGAAAGAACCCCCTCCTCAGCTTAAAAAAACAAGAAAAATTACAGTTTTTGAGATAGAGTTAGGCCCTCATCTTCCCAGAGAGATGAAGGAAAAGAAAGAGATTGAGGCGGAGAAAAAAGTGGAAATTTCAGAAGAAGAGATTTTAAAAGAGGAGATTCCTGAAGAAGTAGAAGAAAAAGAAATAAAGCTTCCCCAGGAAACACCGACTAAAGAGTATAGAATTTATACGATTAAGAAAAATGATACTTTGCAAAAAATATCAAAAAAGTTTTATGGAACGACAAGGAAATGGCCGCTTATTTATGAGGAGAATAAAGATGTGATAAAAGATCCCGACAAAATTTATCCTGGTTTAAAAATCAAAATTCCTCTTACCAGATGAGAAAATTAATTGAGATTGATAATCCTTACCTTTTAAAGGAAATCTGTGGAATAAGAGATAAAAATCTTAAAAGTATTGAGGAAAGATTTAAAGTTAATATTTATCTGAAAGAGAAAGGAATTTATGTTGAGGGAGAAAAGAAAAATATAGAAAAAGTCTTAGGGGTAATTGAAGAATTAATAAAATTAATAAAACAGGGGATAAATTTAAGTGAAGAGAATCTTAAAGCTTTCCTTTCTTCTTATGAGACTTCTAAAGATTTTTTAAAAATTGAGGTTCCTTCATCCAAAAAGAAGTTCATTTTTCCCAAAACTGAAGGACAAAGAAGATATATTGAAGCAATAAAAAAATATGATATTACTTTTGCCATTGGGCCAGCAGGAACAGGAAAAACTTATTTAGCTATGGCTTGTGCAGTTAATTATCTTTATGCCCAAAAAGCAAGAAGGATTATTCTTACTCGTCCCGCAATTGAGGCAGGAGAGTCCTTAGGATTTTTGCCTGGAGATATGTATGAAAAATTGGGGCCATATTTAAGACCCCTTTATGATGCTTTATATGATATGATGGAGCCTCAAGTGATTGAGGAATATTTAGATACAGGAATTATTGAGATAGCTCCTTTAGCTTATATGCGCGGAAGAACTTTAAATGATGCTTTTATTATTTTAGATGAAGCACAGAACTGCACATCAGAACAACTAAAAATGTTTCTTACCCGTTTAGGATTTGATTCAAAAACAGTTATTACTGGAGATATAACACAGAGTGATTTACCGGGAGGGAAACCGGCCGGTCTTAAAGAGGCAATAAAGATTTTGAAGAATATTTCCGGAATAAAATTCATCTATCTTAGTAAAAAAGATGTTGTCAGGCACCCTCTTGTGCAAAAAATAATTCAAGCTTATGAGGATTTTTATCAGGAAGAGAAAACTTAAAGGAGATTTTTTTCTTGCTTTATTACTTTTTACTTTTGTAGGGGTAATTTTTTATCTTTATAATCTGGATATCTCTTTTTTAGCTTTACTTCCTCTTCTTTTTATTTATGCTAAATTTTTAAGAAAGATAGAAAAACTGCCTTCCTCATTCAATCTTTTAATTCTTACTCTTCTTATCATTATCGTTTTTTTCATTATTGCGGTAATATTTAAACTTTCTGCATTTTGGCTTCCTGCAATAGGATTTGGGATATTGATTACTTTACTTTTTGATAATTTAGAACTCTCTTTCTTATTCTGTGTATTTTTATCTTTTTTGTCGGCAAGTTTGGCAAATAAAGATTTCTCTGTAGGAATTTCTTTGTTTTCTTCTTCTTTTTTAGCCAGTATGTTGAGCTTTCGTATACGTCGGCGTACACAGATAATAAAGGCAGGGATTTTGGCGGGATTGATGCAATTTATTGTTGTTTTTCTTGTGCGTAACTTTCCTCTTTTTAAGAATTTTAATTTTACACATTTAGAAGAATTAGGTATTTGTGTGGGAGGGGGGATAATTTCTTCTATTGTAGTGGTTGGGATTTTGCCTATTTTTGAATTTATCTTTGGTGTGGTTACTAATATTTCTCTTCTTGAACTTTCTGATTTTAATCATCCTTTACTGCGTAAGATGATTCTTGAGGCTCCAGGAACTTACCAACATTCCTTAATTGTAGCAAATTTAGCCGAAGCAGCAGCAGAGGCAATTGGGGCAAATTCATTACTGGCAAGAGTTGGTGCTTACTATCATGATATAGGGAAAATTTTAAAACCCCAGTATTTTGTGGAGAATCAGATTCCTTATCGCGATACACATAAGAGTTTAAAACCATCAATTAGTAAGTTAATTATCATTAATCATGTAAAAGAAGGAATTGAACTGGCAAAAAAATACCGGCTTAATCCACGGATAATAGATTTTATTCAACAGCATCATGGAAAAAGCTTAGTTTATTATTTTTATCAGCAAGCAAAAAAGAATGATGCACAAAAAAATTGGGAGGAAGAATTTCGCTATCCTGGTCCCCTTCCTCAATCAAAAGAAGTAGCTATTGTTGCTTTAGCTGATACTATAGAAGCTATATCACGTACTCTTGAAGAACCTACCCCTAAGCGTATTGAGGAGTTGGTTAAAGATGTTGTAAGAAAAAAGTTTCTTGAGGGAGAATTAGATGAGAGTGGGCTTACTTTATCTGATTTAAATAAAATAATTAAAAGTTTTATCCACATTCTTAATGCCACCTTCCACACAAGAATAGTTTATCCTTCTGATGAGAATTCAGATAAAAAATCTGCAAAATATAAAGAGAATAAGAATAAATAAGTTAAAAAAGAAATTAGAGAAAGTTTTACACATTTTAAAAATAAAAGAGGAAGTCTATTTTGTTTTTTGTGATAATAAGTTGATTAAAAAATTAAACAGAATTTACTTCAAAAAAAAATCTTCCACTGATGTTATTGCATTTCCTCTAAAAGACAAATATTCTCAAAATTTTTTAGGAGAAGTGGTTATTTCTGTTGAAGAAGTTTTAAAAAATTCTAAGATTTATAAAACGACTTTTTTTAAAGAACTGCTTCTTTGTAGTATTCATGGGATTCTTCATCTTACTGGGTTCAAAGATTATCCTTTGGAAAATAGAAAAAAGATGCAGAAGGAAGAAGAAAGAATTTTAAAAAAAGTAATAATAGATGATTGTTAAAGATTTGGGAATAATAATAAAAAGGATGAATTTTAGGGAAACCTCAGTTTTGGTAGATATTTTTACCAAAAATCATGGAAAAATCTCTGGAATTCTGAAGGGATTTTACAGAGGGAAAAAAGAATTTACTTCTTCTTTAGATATTTTCACTCTTAATGAAGTTTTATTCTACCTTTCAGGAGGTCTTTCTCTTATTTCCGCAGTTGATTTGGTGAAGGATTTTTCTTATCTTTCTAAGGATTATAAAAAAGCTTTTATTGCGGCAAAATTTATTAAGGCAGTAGATAAACTTCTTCCTTATGGAGAGAAAAATAAAGAGATTTTTTCTTTAGTTTATCTTTCTCTTTCTGCACTAAAAGAGAATTCCTTCCAGAAAATATTTTATATTTTTTTCATCAAGTTTTTAAATTTTTCCGGATTAAAACCTAATTTAGCTAATTGTATTAAATGTGAGAAACCGGTTGATAAACTACTCTTTTTTGATGCATCCGGAGGAGGAATTGTTTGCAAATATTGTAGCAAGTTTTATAATAATATTGAAGTTATTAATCCCAAAACAGCAGCATTTATAGATTATATTCAAAGGGAAAAATTTATCTTTGCTTTAAGAGTTGCTCCTGATGAAGATACAGAAAAAGAAATTCTTCATCTCCTTAATATATTTTTTCAATATCATTTAGATTTCTCTTTAATATGATTTATGAAGACAGGATAGAATCAGAGATAGAAAAAAAAGCAAAAAAAACTCAA
>CAZESF010000079.1:0-4577 GCA_964515205.1 uncultured Planctomycetia bacterium | reverse complement strand
CTCTAATCTTCTCAATTCTAAATACAGAGCCAGGTTCCATAAGTATAAGGGGATTTTTAAACGGTATCTCTGTAATTGCATAATCTCCGCCAAGCTTTCCAAATTTAGTTAGAAGAGCATAACATCCTTCTTTTAACTCATCATCTGGAACAAAATAAGAAAGCGACATAACTGCATTGCCTTCTTGAGAGAAAGAAACATTTTCTATATTTAATAACTTAAAATGACCTTTCCCCAAACTTTTATCTTTTCCAAATCCATAATTACCTAACACTTCAAATGTTTCTCTAATTTTTTCTTCTTCAAGTGTATTTGTTTTTAAATAAACATCTATATCAAAATACTCTTTATCCATTTGATTTTCGTTTTCTCTATAGATCATATAATCTACATGATAAAACTCCTTTACCATCCCAGATAAACGAGAAATACTGTTGTGAGGCATAATAAAATGTTCAACTTCAGGTATTATTTTTTCTTCTAATAAAGACTTAATAAGGTTTGTCTCTGAAAGATTTCTTCTCAAATTATTTAATATTTTTACAGATAAAAATTTACATTTTCTGATTTTCATTAACTTCTCAACAGACTTTAAAAATGAATCCCTTCTAATAAATTTTTCTAATTCTGAACTTTTCAAAGGTGGAAGTAAAGGTCTTGGTAAAAAGTCCTTAGGAAATCCAGAGGAGATAATAAGATTTGGTGAAATCTCGTAGTCATTAAGTATATCCTTTTTTAGCTTTTCTTCGCCATAAATATAGCGGTATATCCAACAAAAATGACCAAAGATAGTATCTGAATGAAGAGGAGTGCCTATCTCACTTAAGAATCGAATAGTAATCTTATAAGTTCTCATAAACTACTATTTACTAAAAGGATCTTCTGATAAATCAATTTTTTCTTCTTTCTCATCATACTTGACTAAATTCTCAAACTTAATTTTTCCATAACCTCTACTGCCTGAGCCACCTAATGTATCAAGTTCTAATAATCTCAATGCTCTCTTTATCTCATTAAGCAAGCGGATTTCTCCACCAAATTCTTCATTTTCATCAATATCAAATACCCTTAAAGCTATTTCAAAATCAAAAACAGCACCCTCTGGGATACGCTCCATATGTCTAAGACCACCACGAATAGTATGCCCACCTATTCTGTCAATAGTATTCTCAATCTTCTCCTCAAATAAAGATAAACCGCTGTTTAGTATTTCTTTTTTCCAATTATCATCTAAAAAAGCATCTCTAACAATTAAACGAGTAGGCCCACCTTTCCAATCTTCTTTGCTAGTGCCAAAAATACGACATACAATACAATTCATATCTGCACAATTATGTGGAGAACCACTATCAGAAACCTTATTATACAAATACTCCATTAAACTTCTCATCTTACCCTTCAAAGAAGAACCTGGGATATAAGGTTCTTTTGTTAATGGGTGTCTTATTACGGGATTATCAATTCCTCCAATTTCAATATCATCTTTACTACCACCAATATGTAAACCGGTCTTTAAAACAATCTGACCTCTAATAGTAATGATCTTTTTGAGTTCCATTTAGACCTCCTCTTTATTTTTAAAGTGACTATAAAACTCAAAAAAACCAACAACTGCTTCAAAAAATTTGCAAAAAGTTCTAAAGTCCTTATAGGTATTAACCTGACTTATATGATTATCCAAAAAATTCCTGAATTCTTCTGTAATGCCTCCTCCCTTTTTTTGAAGTTTTCTTCCATAAGCATAAGCTGCTTTTGCCTTAATCATCTTTATCTCAGGCAACTTCTGTTCAAAACTTTCTTCTCCTTTCAATTCAATGTAACGTTCAATCGATTTTATCTCATTATAAAATTTTCTTACTTGTGTATTACTTAACTTTGGTTTACCCTTCTTATTTCTATCAGAAACCCATCTTTTTGCTTCTTCTTCTGCGATTTTATCAAATAAATCTTTTTTGATTTTTCCATTCTCGTCATAATACGAAAAATTCACTGTCCACCTCCTTATTTTATATTGTCTAAACTACCTTCTATTTTTTAGAATTGCCCATATAATTGGAATTTTTAACATATGAGTGCTTCCTGGAATAAACATTTTTATCAATCCTTCTCTATGGTTTTCTGTCAAATCTTTAAAATGCTTCCCAATCAAATATCTAAACATTGCATGCCATTTACCTGTTTGAAGTATATCCTCACCCTTCTCAAACTTTTCTTTCATTTCTGCCAAACGAAGAAGTTTATAGACAAAGCTCGTTCCTATTTTTCCATTGGATTGTGTAATGATTGAATGAATGGTCTCAAAACCTTCTTCAATCTCCTTAAAATCTTCCCACTTGACTACTTCACTAAAAATAAAAAATCTATCTCTACCTGCTTTTTTTGCTTTGTCTAAATTTTCTTCAGCCACATGAGCAATTGAATTTACAGGCTGACGAGGTTTTATTAAAGTCAAAGAGGCCGATAGAGTAATATCTGGATTATTCCCTGTAAATTTTCTAAAATCAGTATAAATTTTATTTGCTAGCTTAATCATTTCCTCCCAAGGACCAATTAAGAATAAATCGTCTCCACCTGCAAATACTGTATAAGTATTATAAAAATTTTTCTCTAAAACTTTTGTTAGATATCCTGTAAAGAAAAAATTTAACATTCTACTTAAAAAACAAAATCTTGCCAAAGTTAACTTGTTAGAAAAAGGTCTATACGGATGATTTAATCCATAGGAGAAAATAAAACCGAGTCTATCTACATCTGCTTTAAGCACCCCTAAATATGCTTTTCCTTTATATTCATCTTTCTCGTTCGGCTTCCATAAAGAGCAAAGAGCAATATGATGAAATGTTTTTATAGATCTATTTTTTATACCATTTTTTGCTTCATCTAACAGTTCTTTTTTAGGATTAAATTTAGGATTTAAATAAATCTCATTATAATTATCTTCCTCTTTAAATCTGGGAACATAACTAGCAATATAGCGAACAGGAAACTCTTTTTTAGAAGGTTTTAAAGAATAACATAGGTAAAATTCTTCTCTGTCTTTTACATCTTTTAAGAAATACACATACCAATCAAATATTTTTAAAAACTTTTCATCTTTTTTCTTCTTGTCAAATCCAATAAAATCACTTCTTATTAACCATTCTCCCAAATTTTTAAATTCACAACAATACCTGCAATAGTATTCATCTTCTACTTTTTGTTCTCCATAATGTTTCCCGCAAAGTTTGCATATACCTTTCTCTTGAGTATATTTTGTAGTAAAGTCAATATAAATAAAATCTTCAGACTTCTTTAAAAGAGAAGAAAACTTTCTGTTTTTTGCTAACTCGATTTCATAATTAAGTTGCCCAAAAGTCTGAATAAATCTATCTGCCTCTAAATCTTGAGCAGAAACTTCCAAAAATGCAAAATTTATAGCTAACTCTGCAAAAAATCTTTCTTTTAAAAATTTCTCTGTCTCTTCTTTTATCTTACTAATTTTTTCCTTTGCATCTTCTAAATTTGGCAAAATTAAGATACTTCTTCCTCCTGCATCCATAATGTAATTAACAATAAATAGACCAAAAACTTCTAAAATTTTTAAACAAGTTACCTCCAAAAGCAAATTTAAGTAAAAAGAACGTGCCCGCAAAACTTTAGCTGCGCCTCTAGCTGCATCTACAGTAATATCAAAAATAAATTTTTGAATACCACTTAAATCCAAAGCAAGTAAAATAAATTTTTTCTCTATTTTATTTTTTATATTCTCTTCATTTAGCGTATTTTTATTTTTATGATAAAGATAAAGTGCTGAAGCAATAGTTGATGTAGATAAACTATGATCAAAAAGAGAAATATCAGGCAAAGTATGATAGGTAGCTGAAGGAATGCACCATGTATATTTTTCTAAAACAGAAACTAAAGCAGGAAGATACACATAGAAGTTACAATTATAAGGCAAATTCTTAAACTCACTCAAAAAATCGTCCCAAAGAGCTTTATAATCAACATCTTTCTCAAAAAATTTTTTAGGAAAAACATTTTCATTTGGTTCTAAAGGGAATAAATCATAGTATACATAATCATTTTTACTTTTTTCTAAAAAAACTTCGCTAAATACAGACAAAAGTCTTTTTTCTCCAACTTCTGCTTCCTCTCTTTCCATACCTGCACTAATTCTATCTGCTTCAGCAATAATCCATTCGTAAGGGTTCTCAGGCTTGTGGTGTTTTGCTGCAAAATTTATATAATTTTCATCAGGGTTCTCAAATTTATTGGAAGGGGTAGGTAAATAATCTTTGAATTTTTCTAAAAATTTTAATGTATAAAGGGCATGCTCATAAGCAAATTTTTCTTTTTTTAATGGCAAGTATAACTCTTTTTCTATTTCACTAAATTCAAATTTATATTTTGCTCTTTGAACAAACTTTCCTATATCATGAAGAAGAGAAGCTAAAACAATCTCATTAAAATATGGATCGTAGGATTCCATTTATTTACAATTTAAAGTAACTATCCTTAACTCTCCAAAGCTTATATATCTTCATACTCATCTTTTAAAAAATTCTTATACCAATTGTCAAATTCTTCTGGGGTAG
>CAZESF010000078.1:0-4664 GCA_964515205.1 uncultured Planctomycetia bacterium | reverse complement strand
AATTCATGAGGAACTTCCGGTTTGGATAAAAATTTATCCCCCCCAATATCAATAGTACGAATAATCACAGAGTGCGGTTTTACTCTTCTGGCTACATTAACATAAGCTTTATACTGTTCATCTTCAGAAGGTAGTTCTTTTCTCCCCAAAAATATATATTCTGTACGATAAAGACCTATACCTTCTGCTCCATAGAAAGATAAAGAATCTAACTCCTCAGGAAGTTCTATATTTGCAGAAAGTATAACTTTTTTTCCGTCCTTAGTCTGAGAGGATGCTGTTTTGGAAATATGAAGAAAAACTCTTTTGCTTGCTGATAATTTCTTTTCATATTCTTCTATTCTCTTAGCTGTAGGGTTCACATAAACTATACCTTCACTCCCATCAACAATTAAAGTTTCACCTCCTTTTATTTTTTCTGTGGCAACTTCTGTTCCTACCACTGCGGGAATCTCCAAACTCCTTGCAATTATTGCTGTATGAGAAGTTCTTCCTCCCACATCAGTAACAAATCCTAATATATTAGATTTTGGCAAAAGTGCGGTATCAGAAGGAGAAAGATCATGAGCAACAATGATTGCTTTTTCTTTAAACCCTTCTAAAGATAAAAAATCCTTTCTTAATAGTTTCCTTAGAACTCTTTTTGCTACATCTTCAATATCTAAAGCTCTCTCTTTTAAATACTCATCATCTAATCCTTTTAAAACTTGTGTATATTTTTTAATGCTTTGATAAAAAGCAAACTCCACATTTACCCGATGCGATTTGATTTGTTTAATAACCTCCTCAATAAGCATTCTATCTTCTAAAACTAACATATGTGATTCAAATATCTTTGCTTCTTCATACCCTAAGGACTCACTTATTTTCTTCTGTAAATTAATTATCTCTTTACGTGTCTGAATAAGTGCCTCCTCCAAGCGATAAATCTCCCGAGAAATATCCTCATAACTTATCTTCTTTCTGGGAATAAGTAGCTCTTCTTTACTAAAATAAAAAGCCTTTCCTTTTACAATTCCTGCAGATGCTCCAATTCCTTTAATCTTAAGCATTTTTCTCCAAAAAATTTTTCAGTCGAGAAAATGCTTCTTTTGCATCTTCTCCTTCTATAATTAATCTTACTTTTACTCCTTTACTTATCCCCAAACTTAATACAGCAATTATTGATTTCCCATCTACAATCCTTCCGTCTTTCTCAAGTTTCACAGAAGAATCAAATCCTTGTGCAATTTGGACAAATAAAGCTGCTGGACGTGCATGTAAACCCTGTGAATTATTTACAACTACTTCTTTCTCAATCCTTTCCATCCCTTTTTATAATTATTATAGAATTCAATAATACAACGTGCGGTTTTGTAAGGATCGTGTCTTAAGTAATTATGATGACTGACTATATCTTTCTCTATAACAAAGATACCTTTCTCCTTTATTTTGTAAGTATCAGGGATTACAGGAAATGACTTTTCTTGGGCATATTTTATAAGAAGGTCTTGAGGCAGACTTCCACAATTAACCAGACATGTATTTATAATTTCTTTATTTGTATGATTAATAACTGTCTCCACATGGTCAAAAGCAGTAAAATTATCTGTCTCTCCATGTTGGGTCATCACATTACAGATATATATTTTTAAAATATCTTTACGCAAAATGATTGCTTCTTTTATCTCTTCTATCAAAAGATTGGGTAAAACACTGGTAAACAAACTCCCCGGCCCTAAAATAATTAAATCTGCCTCTTTTATCCCTTTAACCGCTTGAGGAAAAGCCTTTACAGAGGAAGGAACTAAAGTCAGTCTTCTTATTGGTTTTTCCCCCTTAGGAATTTCATCCTCCCCTTCTTTTATTGTCCCATCTATATATTCTGCTTTTAGTCTAATCTTCTCTAAGCTGGCAGGTAAAACTTTTCCTCTTATTGCCAAAACTTTGCTTGATTCCTCAATTGCCTCCTGAAAACTTCCTGTAACTTCTGCCAAAGCAGTTATTAAAAGATTCCCAAAGCTATGTCCTTTTATACCATTACCCTCCCGGAAGCGATATTGGAAAAGATCACGCATAAGCTGAGGGGCTTCAGCTAAAGCTACCAGACAATTTCTGATATCTCCGGGAGGAAGAATACCTAATTCCTTACGTAACCTTCCTGAAGAACCCCCTTCATCTGTGACTGCTACAATTGCAGTAATATTGGAGGTGAATTCTTTAAGACCTTCCAAAATTGTTGAAAGTCCAGTTCCTCCTCCAATAGCAACAATTTTTGGACCTCGAGATAAGTATCTTTTCTCATAAATAATATCAATAAGTTCTTTTTCCTGATGAGGAAAAATAGCCTTAAAAAAACTTTGAATAAGCAGATATGTTCCAGAAATAAAAAATACAATCCCTGAAATAAACAGGATAAAATAAAACAGACGCCACCAAAAATAGTGAAAATAGGAAAAATAAATTGAGGAGGTAAGTATTAAACCTATACCTACGACTAAAAGAACTATCCATCTTTTTATCCTTAAACCAGGATAAAGCCACTTTATAAATTTGGTATACTTAGCCATTTTTTAAAAACAAGAATTTATTCTACTAACGATTGTTGTCGTTGGAAAAGAGAAATAATCTCTTCTGGCTTTGAGGTTTCTCTTAAACGCTGGATAAAATATTTATCTTTCAATATTCGTGCTAATAAAGCTAAAATTTTTAAGTGAAGTCCAGCTTCTTTCTGAGGAGAAAGAAGAAGTGTAATAATGTATACAGGTTCTCCATCTAAGGAGTCAAAATTTACTCCTTTTGAAACTATACCTATACATAAAATAACTTTTTTAATATTCTCTAAGCGAACATGGGGCAAAGCAATTCCTCCTCCAATTGCGGTTGAACCCATCTCTTCTCTTTGAAGTAAAGCTTTTATTATCTCTTTTCTACACTTTTTATCTATCTTTTTTGTAGCAATAAGATGATCGACAAGAAAAGTCAAAATACTTTTCTTGCTTTTACCTTTTATTTGAAAGATAATATCTTTTTTATCCAAATATTCTAAAATATTAATCTGCATAATCAAAATTTAATTTAAGCGGGCGAGGGGCTTCGAACCCCCGACCTTCACGTTGGCAACGTGACGCTCTAGCCAACTGAGCTACGCCCGCAAAATTTTGCCTTCTGCGGACGGGGAGAGTTGAACTCCCACCCCTTATGGGACAGGATTCTAAGTCCTGCGCGTCTGCCAATTCCGCCACGTCCGCAAAAAACAAATGAGCCGCCCGAGACTCGAACTCGGCACTCCCGGCTTAAAAGGCCGGTGCTCTACCTGCTGAGCTAGCGGCTCATTGCTCTTTCAATTCTCTCTCTTTTTCTTCTAAAATTTTATCTACTTCTTCAATATATCTATCTGTAAGTTTTTGCAATTCTTCTTCTAACCGATAACGGTCATCTTCCGAAATTTTCTTCTCCTTCTCCATACTTCTTACCTTCTCTTTTGCTTCTCTACGTACAGTCCTTATAGATATTCTTCCTTCCTCGGCAATTTTTTTAACTATTTTAATTAATTCCTCTCTTCGTTCTTGAGAAAGTGGAGGAATAACTAATTTTATAACTTTTCCATCAACAATGGGAGTAATTCCTAAGTTACTTTCTAAAATTGCCTTCTCTATTGCTTTTGTAGAATTAGGATCCCAAGGATTAATAATTAAAAGCCTTGCTTCCGGAACAGTGATAGTAGCAATATTTTTAAGTAAAGTCGGGCTACCATAGTAATCTATCCTTATTCCCTCCACTAACTTAGGATTTGCTCTTCCTGAGCGAATCTCTCCAAATTCTCTCTTTACCGCCTCAATTGCTTTCTGCATTTTTACTTCCACTTCTTTTAAAAATTGCTTCCTTATCATCTTCAGTTTATAAGAGTTCCTATTCTTCTTCCTAATATTATTTTCTTTAAATTATTCCTTCCTGTAAAATTAAAAATAATTATAGGAAGCTTATTTTCTTTACATAAAGCAATTGCAGTAGAATCCATTATCCGAAGATTTTTTTTAATCACTTCCATATAATTTAACTTATCATAAAAACGAGCTTTTTTATTCTTAAAAGGATCATCAGAATATACTCCTTCAACTTTTGTACCTTTAAGCAAAACTTGAGCTTTTATCTCCACACTTCTTAAGGCTGCGGCAGTATCAGTAGTAAAATAAGGATTGCCACAACCGGCAACGAAAATCACTACTCTTTTTTTTTCTAAATGCCTTATCGCTCTTCTTCTTATATAAGGCTCGGCTATCTGAGGCATAGGGATAGCGGTCATTACTCTTGTGGGAATATCAATATTTTCTAAAGCACTTTGCAAAGCTAATCCGTTAAGAACAGTTGCCAGCATCCCCATATAATCTGCCACCGTGCGTTCAATTTGAAATTGTTTTGAACGCTCCTCTCCCCGAAAAATATTTCCTCCTCCCACAACCAGTGCAATCTCTACTTCTAATTTTACTACTTCTTTTATCTCCTTAGCTAAATTTAGACATTGTTGACTATCAATCCCATATCCTTTTTCTCCCGAAAACGCCTCCCCACTTAATTTTAAAAGAATTCTTTTAAATTTAGGAGTCATCTTCTCCTAAAGCAAATCGGGCAAATCTTCTTATTACAACATTCTCCTGAGTTTGAGCGACAACTTCTTTTAAATA
>CAZESF010000077.1:0-4840 GCA_964515205.1 uncultured Planctomycetia bacterium | reverse complement strand
AATCTGCTTAAATCATCAAAATTTAGCGAACGCATTCCTCCCAGAGGCAGAAACTTCACAAAAGTAGCCAGATATAGTAAGATTATTGCTAAAAGAAATGTGGGGGAAGATATAAAAATATAAGAGAGAAAAGTGATGAATTTATCTATAAAACTTTTTTTATATTTTACGCAGAGAATCCCTAAAGGAAATACAAAAAGCCAGGTGAAAACAATAGTAGAAAGGGATAATATAAGAGTATTAATTGCATGAGAAGAAATAACTTTTATTACAGAAGTTTTATAAGTAAAAGAATACCCCCATTCTAACTTTAATATACTTTTAAGCCAGTAAAAATATTGAATAATAACAGGTTTATCAAGATGGAATTTTTTCTTATAAAGATCAATCACTTGAGGAGAGATTTGGGGATTAAGCCTTAAATTATCTAAGAAATCTCCGGGAGCAATTTGGATAAAAAGAAAAGTGATAAATGTCATTCCCAAAAGAAGAGGAACAGATACAAGCAGTCTTCTTAAAATAATCTTTCTCATTTTTTGATGTAAATATATTCTATCTCTCCAAAGGCTCCTCCTAAACTGGTAGGATACAGATTTCCAAATTTATCTCTTACTGCATAAAGAACATAAGGATTGACCAGATAAATCATGGGTAAATTTTCACTCACAATCTCCTGCCAGCGAAAAAATAATTTTTTTCTTTTTTTCTCATCCAATACTTTTGCTGATTGATTAAAAATATCTTCAACTTCTTTCTCCCACTCCTCTTGTGGCTTTCCTGTAGGATTCCACATATGAAGCATTCCTTTATAAGACCACACATTTTTGCCAAAATAGGGCTCAATCCCTCCAGTTAAACCAATCAAAATCATCTCCCAGTCAAAAGTAGAGGTGAGTTTGGTTACAAGATTATTAAAATCTAAAGGCAAAAAGTTTATTTTTATGCCGATTTTTTCTAAATCTTTCTTTATCAAAGTAGCCATAGTAACCCTTTCTTTGTTATCTGCATTAGTAAAAAAATTGATTTCCAATTTATGCCCTAAAGAATCTTCTAAAATTCCATCATTATCCTTATCCTCAAATCCTAAACTTTCTAAAATTTTTTTTGCTTTTTGAGGATTGTAAGGATATTTTTTTATATTAGGATTGTAGTATAATTTGTTAGCGGAAGAAAGAGGTGAGTATTGCTCTTTTGCTAAGCCATAAAATACAACATCAATAATTTTTTTTCTGTTAATAGCAAAAGATATCGCCTGTCTAAATTTTTTGTTAGTAAACCACCTCTGTTTATATAAAGGAACAAAAGGCTTTTTTGTATAAGGATTAATTCCCTTATTTTGATTGAATACAATAAATGTAGAACCCCAACTTACTCCTGCATTATAAATAGTAAAATTATCCTTTTTCTGTCTTTTTCCCAAAATTGCTAAATCTTCTGCTCTTAAAGACATATAATCTAATTCTTTATCCAAAAATTTTAAAAGAATTGTATCTTGATTGGGCAAAATTACAAAAATAATCTCATCTAAGTAAGGAAGAGGTCTTCCACATTTATC
Source organism: uncultured Planctomycetia bacterium (assembly GCA_964515205.1). Classification (GTDB taxonomy): domain Bacteria; phylum Omnitrophota; class Gorgyraeia; order Duberdicusellales; family 4484-171; genus CAZBLX01. The sequence goes on along the minus strand of CAZESF010000077.1, from coordinate 3,285 downwards.
TTTCTTCCAATAAAAAGGATTTCTTTCCAAAATCACTCTTTCCCCAGGAAGATATTTTTTTAAACGAAAAGGACCACATCCAACAATATCAGAAGGTTTGCTATCCAGTCCCATACTGAAAGAAAACTCTTTATTTACAACTTTAGAGTAATATTTATGCTTGGGAAGAATCTCCTGAGTTAAGGCTCTTAAGAAAGGAGCAAAAGGAGCAGGAAGTATAAATTTTACTGTATACTTGTCAATCTTTTCTACTTTAATTCTTTTTCCTTCAATAGTGAATATATCTCTGCTACTTGTGGGAATATCGGGATTATAAATTAAATTATTAAATGTGAAAACCACATCATCACTGCTAAATTCCTTCCCATCCGACCATCTTATCCCTTTCCTTAAATGAAAAATCCACACCAAACCATCCTCTGTTTGCCAGCTTTCAGCTAAATTGGGCTCTATCTTTTGTGTTTTAGGATTAATGCGTGTTAAACCCTCAAAAAGAAGAGAGGTAATCTGAGTTGTGGAGGTCTCTTTTGCCAGAATAGGATTGAAAGACTTTGGGTCGGTGGTTATAGGAATAATTAATCTTCCTCCATATTCTCCACATTCTAATTTATACTCAGTAAATGGTTTTTTAAAAGGCTGGGAGTATAAAAGAATAGAAAAAGAAAAGAAAAAAGTTATAAAAATTCTCATGAAGATAAAGTTATCCAGATGCAGGCTTTTCTATCTTGGGCATCTTTTCAAATAATGACTTATGTCTTTGCTTGGAGAGAATAGCTAAAGAAATAGAGGTAAGGAAAAAAAGAATTGCTAAAGTCACAGTAGTTTTCACCAAAAAAGAACTGGTTTTTGTACCAAATATTGATTCTACCCCTCCCAATGCCTCAATTAATCCTCCACTTCTTCCTCGCTGAAGAAGAATAATGCCCAAAAGAAGAATAGCTATCAGGATATGTAAAACAATTAATAAATTATACACCAGCTACCTCCACAGCATTTTTAACTATTTTTACAAAAGAATCCGCCTTTAGAGATGCTCCTCCTACTAATGCTCCATCAATATCCTCTTCTTTAATTAAATCTTTTATATTTTCTGGCTTTACACTTCCTCCATAAAGGATTCTTAAATTATCTGCCAAAGAAGAAGAGAATTTTTTCCTTATCCAATCTCTTATAAATTTCTGCACTTCTTCTGCCTGATGAGGAAAAGCCACTTTTCCGGTTCCAATTGCCCATACTGGTTCATAAGCAATGATTAAAGAACTTGCTTCTTTCTCACTTAAATCTTTCAAGCCTTTCTCTAATTGTTCCTCAACTACCTCAATTGTCTGGTTTGCTTCTCGTTGTTTGAGAGTCTCTCCCACACAAAAAATAGGAATAAGACCCATCTCAATTGCTGCTTTAATTTTTTTATTAAGCATCTCATCATCTTCTTTAAAATATTTTCTTCTTTCTGAATGACCAACAATCACAAACTCACATCCACAATCACGAAGCTGGTAGAAAGATATCTCTCCTGTGAAAGCACCTTCTTTTTCCCAAAAGCCGTCTTGCGCTCCCAGTTTTATATTTGTCTCCATTATTACCTCATATACAGCTGATAAAGCAGTAAAAGGGGGACAGATAACAATATCTGCTTTTTCAAAATCAAGAAGTTCTCGTTTTATCTGCGTAACTAATTGGATTGCCTCATTTATAGTTTTATACATCTTCCAGTTACCAGCAATTAAAATCTTACGCATATTCTATAATTTTACTTAAATTTTTAGATTAGACAACAACTTTTTTACTTGATTAAGAATTTCCCTTCTTTTTTGTTGAGTAATAAACTTGTTGTAAGTTGGCAAAACAAGTAATGCTTGATTTGTAAACTTACACCTAAATTTTTATGTAAGTTATATTTCTAAGATAAAAACTCTATTTTTGCAAACTATTTCTATCTTTCCCAGTTCAACCTCGTAGGTTGAATTGGCATTTTAGCTAATCTTAACAAAAATCATCTTAAGAATTTCAACTTCTTTTTTTGTAAGTAAAGTTCTTCTAAAAAGTCTTTCTAAAGAAAATTTTAGAGATTTTGCCTTCTCTTGCGAAAAATTTAATTTACTCAATTTTTCTTCTAAAAATTTAAAGAATGCATCTATATCTTTTCTGGAAGCTAAATTTAAAAAAGAAAAGGAATAAAGATTTTCTAAAAAATTAAAAATCTCAAAACATACAATCCCTACACTCATAGCTAAATTGTAAGAGGAAAATTGAGGATTTGCAGGAATATAAAAAATACAATCACAAAGCTCTAAATTTTCCTTAGAAAGCCCAAAATCTTCCTGTCCAAAAGCAATCCCAATTTTTTTCTTTGTAGCTAAGGAGATTAACTGAGGAAGTATAGAATTAAGATTATAAATAATTTTATACTCTCTTTGTCTGCGGGTGGCGGCAAAAACATAAAATAAATCGGCGATTGCTTCTTTAAATGTATTAAAGATTTTTGCTTTTTTCAATAGATCCGAAGCTCTTTTTGCTACCTCAAAAGATTTAGAGGTAAGTTGAGGATTAATTAGCTTAAGATTAAAAATCCCTGTATTCTTAAGAACTCTGGCTACTAATCCGATATTTTCAGGAATTTGAGGATTGACAAGAAGAACATTTATATTTTTTAAAATTTTATTCTTATCTAAATTTAATTTCCACACCTTTCTCTTTTAAAAAATTAAACAATCTTTCTAATTCCTCTTTTTCTCCTTCAAATTTTACAATTGCCCATCCCATTTCTGTAGAGAAAGAAGCTTCTACAATATTGGGAACTACCGAGAAATTCTTCACAATATAGTAAAAAATAGGCTCATCTTTAAACTCACCCGGAATAACTAACTCTACTTCCTTAATCATTACCCCTCCTTCTTAGTTTCTCATTCTACCAAAAAATTATTAAATGTAAAAAATTTTCTTTAGGCATAGTGTTAAGAAAATTGTGGACTTTTTAATTCGATACTGCACTCATTCACTAAAGCTAACCCCCTGTATTTAGGAATCAACCCTTGAGTTTATAAAGCATATAGCATCTGATAATTTAAGGAATTGGGGGATTTATTTAGCCATATTGAAACTTTTCTTTATCTTTTGTCTTATATAGTCATTTAAAGATGATATATGAGAACAATCTAATCGGGGGGAGGTTCCTTAAATAATCAATACCAATTTGTATTTTAAATTCCTCTTTTAACCACTCATCAATTATTACCTCTTGAGGATATGTTGTCTATAAATTTCCTTTAAATAACACTATATATT
>CAZESF010000076.1:0-4935 GCA_964515205.1 uncultured Planctomycetia bacterium | reverse complement strand
TTATAAATTTAACTTTTGACTCTTTCTCCCAAGATGGAATATTAATGCAGGCTCAGAGAGAAAGAAGAAAACCAGAAGAGATAGCTTTAAGGAAAGCAGAGGAGATGATAAAAGAGGGAGCAAAAATAATTGATTTAGGCGCAGAATCTAGCCGTCCTTTCTCAAAACCTATAAGTGAAGAGGAAGAATTAAGAAGGCTTATATCTCCTCTTAAAGCAATACGGAAGGAATTTAAAGATATTTTTATCTCTGTAGATACTTATAAATATAAAGTAGCTAAAGAAGCAGCAGAGGAAGGTGCTGATATTATTAATGATATTACTGCTTTAAGAAAGTCCCCGCAAATTGTTTCTTTAATTAAAAAATACAATTTAGGTTGTGTTCTTATGCATATGAAAGGAACTCCCCAAACTATGCAAATTAATCCTACTTATAAAGATGTGATAAAAGAAATTTCCAAGTTTTTGGAGAAAAGAGTAAGTTTTTGTTTAAAAGAAGGAATAAAAAGAGAGCAGTTAATGATTGATCCGGGAGTTGGTTTTGGCAAAAGAGTAGAGGATAATTTAAAAATAATTAATCATTTAGAGGAGTTTAAATTTTTAAATCTTCCTATTTTTTTAGGAGTCTCCAGAAAATCATTTATTGGCAAAGTATTGAATGTAGAAGTAGATAAGAGATTAGTAGGAACTTTGGCTACAGTTATAGTGGCGATTCTGAAAGGAGTAGATATTTTAAGAGTTCATGATGTAAAAGAAGTGAATCAGGCAATTAAAACAATAAAAGCAATAAGGAAATTTCAATGATAGAAATTTTAGTTAGTCTTTTAAATGTAAGAGCAATAATTGAAGTTTTAATTTTATGGTATGTTATCTATCACATTTTTCTTTTTTTAAAAGGGACAAAGGCAGTTTATCTTTTAAGAGGATTAATTATTCTTATTATTTCTTTTTTTGTTTTCCAAAAATTAAATCTTTATGTATTAAGCTGGCTTTTGACAAAATTTTTTGCTTTTTTTTTGATTTTGATTGTGATAATATTTCAGCCAGAGTTGCGAGAAGGTTTAATTAGATTAGGTAAACCCCATCTTTTTTCTGTGCCTTTAAAAAAAGAAGAGGTAGAGAAAACGATTAAAGAAATTGTCACTGCTTGTGTAAATATGTCCAAGAAAAAAATTGGTGCCCTTATTGCTATAAAAAGAGATTTTGGTCTTAAAAATATTATTGATACTGGTATAATTTTAAATGCTCAATTAAGTAGCCAGCTTTTGGAGAATATCTTTTTTCCTTCGGCTCCTTTACATGATGGAGGAGTTATAATTGATGGGAAAACAATTGTAAGTTGTGCGTGCCTTTTCCCTTTAAGTGATAATCCTAATTTGGAAAAAACATTAGGCATGCGTCATAGGGCTGCTGTAGGATTATCAGAGCAAACTGATGCGGTTGTAATAATGATATCGGAGGAGACAGGAAATATATCTTTAGCAGTATCAGGTCAACTTACACGTAATCTTTCTGGGGAAGATTTATTTACTATTCTTAAAGGGCTTCTGCGAAAGGAGGCATAATGAAGATTTTTAAAAGAAAGTTTTCAGTAAGTGATTTAAAATATATATTTTTTAATAATTTCTGGCTTAAACTTATCTCTTTGATTATTGCTATAATTGTCTGGCTTTATGTTAATGGAGAGTTAACCGAAGGAATAAGATTATGAGGTTAGGAGTAAATGTTGACCATGTGGCTACATTAAGAGAGGCAAGAAAGACTTTTTATCCAGATCCGGTTATCGCTGCTTTATTATGTGAATATGCAAAAGCAGATTCTATCGTTGCACATTTGAGAGAAGATCGACGACATATAAAAGAAAAAGATATCTTGCTTATTAAAGAATTAATTAAAATTCATTTTAATTTAGAGATGTCCACAAATAAGGATATTGTAGATTTTGCTTTAAATTTGAAACCTTATAAAGTTACTTTAGTTCCGGAAAGAAGGCAGGAATTAACTACTGAGGGAGGCCTTAATCTTCAGGATGAAAAGATTTATAAAAAAGTTGAGAAAGTAATAAAAAGATTAAAAGAAGAAAAGATTAGAGTAAGCTTATTTGTAAATCCGATAATTCCCATAATAAAAAAAGCGAAAAAATTAGAAGTTGAGGAGATAGAGATAAATACAGGAAGATATTCTGAAGCAAAAAAAGCCTCTTCGTTAAAAAAAGAATTGGAAAAGATTAAAAAAGCTTCTTTATATGCTAAAAAATTAGGTTTAGGAGTTGCTGCCGGACATGGATTAAATTATGATAATGTGAAAGAGATAGTTAAGATAAAAGAAATAGAGGAGTTAAATATCGGTCATGCAATAATTTCTCATGCCGTATTTGTAGGGATTCCTAAGGCAGTGAAAGAGATGCTTAAATTGATTAAAAGAAGATGATTGTTGGGGTAGGGGTGGATATTGTAAGTATTAAAAAGATGGAGAAGGCAGTAAAGAGACGGGAGAAGTTTTTTTTAGATAAAATTTTTAATAAAGAAGAATTAGAAAAAATACCTCAGGGAAAGCTTTATTATCAGAAATTGGCTGCTCGTTTTGCAGCAAAAGAAGCAGTTATTAAAGCGACGTCAAATTTTTGTTTTTTAACTATGAAAGATATTATTATCCTTAATAAAAAAAATGGTGCTCCTTTCTGTAAAATTAAAAAAAATGTTGATTTAGATATCCTTATTTCTCTTACTCATATTCCTGAATATGCAGTTGCCACCGCAGTTGCACAAAAGAAAACCTGATACTCACAAAGGAGATTACGGACATCTTCTTATTCTGGGAGGCTCACCGGGTTTAACCGGAGCGGTTAGTTTGGCAGCTCAGGCAGCGTTAAGAGCAGGGTGTGGTCTTGTAACAGTAGGGATACCTAAATCTTTAAACTTTATTTTTGAGATAAAACTTACGGAAGTGATGAGTCTTCCTCTTCCTGAGACAAAAAAGAACACTCTTTCTCAAAAAGCATTTGAAGGATTAGTTGAGTTTCTGCCCAAGATAGATGGGATAGCTTTAGGATGTGGAGGATCAAGGAATTCTTCCACACAGAAATTTTTTTTGAAAGTTATTGAGGAAATAGATAAACCTTTAGTTATAGATGCTGATGGTATAAATGCTTTAGCCTCTAATCTTAAGATATTGAAAAGACGAAAAACAAAGATATTAATTTTAACTCCTCATTTAGGAGAATTTTCTCGTTTAATTAAAAGAGATATAAACTATATAAAAAAAAGGAAGAAAGAACTTGCTAAAGAATTTGCTTTTAAGTATAATTTAATTCTCATATTAAAAGGACATAAAACTATAATTACTGATGGAGAAAAGCTCTTTGAGAATGAAACAGGAAACCCGGGACTGGCTACTGCAGGAAGTGGTGATGTTTTAACAGGGATAGTAGCTGGGTTCTTGGTGCAAAAGATTACCCCTTTTTTATCAGCAAAAATAGCAGTTTACCTTCATGGATTAGCAGCAGATTTAGCAGTAGAAGATAAGACACAAGCTTCTTTAATTGCCTCCGATATAATTGAATATTTACCCAAGGCGATGAAAAGATTAAAATAAATCGAGCCCAGGTAGCTCAACGGTAGAGCGCCTCACTTGTAATGAGGGGGTTGGAGGTTCAAATCCTCTCCTGGGCTTATTGGGCAGGTGGCGGAGTGGACAATCGCACCAGACTGTAAATCTGGCGGGCTTTGCCCTTCGGAGGTTCGAATCCTCCCCTGCCCACCAAAGCGGGCGTAGTTCAATGGTAGAACACAGGCCTTCCAAGCCTGATATGGCGGTTCGATTCCGCTCGCCCGCTCGCAGGCTTTTAGTTTACCTTGAATATTTTATTTACGAATAAAGGTTTATTTCTTATTTCAATAGTAATGCGGGCAAAACTGGATAGAGCTTCTGCTTACGCAGAAGAGTTTTGTCCGCTCGCCCGCTTATTTTTATCCCTTAAATTACCATGGTTATTTTGGCATTTCATTAGACTAAATTTTCAAGTTACAATCAGAAGAATTTTGAATTTGTTATATTGGGGAACTTTATGATAAAATTGAAAAGATGAGTGTCTGGGTAGGTTTGGGTTTTGATATTCACAAATTTTCTAAAAGAAGAAAGAAATTGGTTCTGGGAGGAGTAAGAATAGATTATCCACGGGGACTTGAGGCTATTTCTGATGGGGATGTGGTTCTTCACAGTATTTGTGATGCAATTTTGGGAGCGGTATCTGCTGGAGATATTGGAGATTATTTTCCTCCAACAAAAAAATTTAAAAAACAAAATTCAATCGCGCCCGTTTATATCAAAAACTTTCTAATACAAGAAGGAAATAGTTGATAAAGATATTAAATAAAGGATATTAATTACCCCTATATATTGTATTTTTCCTTGACGAAAATCAAATATGTAGTAAAATTATTTATCTGCCTTCCTAAAGAAAGGAGAAAATATGAATGATAATCTTAATTTCTCTCCCAATGCTATATTAGTTCTTAAAAAAAGATATTTGAAGAAGGATAAAGAAGGTCGAATGATAGAGACTCCTAAGGGAATGCTTGAGAGAGTAAGTAAAGCAATTGCTGAGGTAGAAAGAAGTTATAAAGCTGAAAAAGATTTAGTCAAAAAGTTAGAAGAAGCTTTTTTTGAAATGATGGCTAATTTGGAGTTTATGCCCAACTCACCAACACTGATGAATGCAGGAAAAGAGTTGGGCCAGCTATCAGCCTGTTTCGTTGTTCCTATTGAAGACAGTATGGAGTCTATTTTTGATGCGATAAAGGCTACTGCTTTAATTCATAAAACCGGAGGAGGAACCGGATTTAGTTTTTCCAAATTGCGTCCCAAAAATAGTGTGGTGAAATCAACCGGAGGTGTAGCTTCAGGTCCTGTATCATTTATGAAAGTTTTTGATGCA